>JBJEVL010000187.1:0-9440 GCA_051884335.1 Akkermansia sp.
CGCGGCGAGCAGCAGTGCGGCGAGGAAGGCGGAGCGGGCGGTCATCGGGAGAGAGCGGTGAGGGTGGTGGTGGTGATGTCGGTGGTCGCGCCGTTCCATTGCTCGGCATCGGTGGCGCGGCTGCCGTCGCGGTTGATGAAGCGGAGCTCGGGGGCGGTGTCCTCGGCGTGGTCGGAGATTTCGCGCTCGGCGGCCTCCCGCAGCTTGTCGAGGGTGTCGGCGGCGATGCCGGCGCTGTCGTCCAGCGACATGTTGATGCCCAGCGTGTCGATGAATTCGATGAGCCCGCCGCTGAACTGGCGTTCATACACATCGGCGTATCGGGTGGGGGTGTAGCTGCGGCTGGCGCGGATGTTGCCGCCCGTGGCGCGCCGAATATCGCCGGAGGAGGTGAGCGCGACGTGGTAGCCTTGGATGGTGCCCGTGATGTTCAGGTCATCGGCATCGCCCATGAGCTCGACCGAGCCGTGGGTGGCGATGACATCGCCGATGGGGAGCACCCCCGCGCCGTCTGCCGTCGTCAGCAGGGCGCGGATGTTGCCGTTGGCCGTGGCGCTGAAGCTCTCGGTCTCGCCCCAGAGGACGAGTATGCTGCCGCCGACGTCGGCGCGGAAGTGGCGCACATCGATGAACCCGAGAATCAGGTTGCCGCCGACGCTCAGGCGGGCGCTGTCCGCAACCTCTGCCAACAAGACTTCCAGATTGCCGTTGAGGGCGGTCTCCAGCTGCCCGCAGTCTAGCGTATTGATGTTGATGTTGCCGCGCCCGCCGATGCTCAGCCGGTGGTTGTCGCCGGTTGCAATCGCCTCGAAGAAGGCGGTTCCTTTGCCGGGGTTGTCGATGTTGATGCGCCCGTCGCCGCTGAAGCGGATTCCATCGTTGAAGGTGGTGGTGAAGTCGGCTTCGCCGAGGAGGTTCAGCTCGCGGTCGATGGTGATGGACGAGGTGGAGATGCTGTTGCTGTGGGCGTTGGCGTTGCTTTGCAGGAAGGTGATGCTGCCGACATGCAGCGCGTTGCCGAGGATGATGTGCCCGAAGTAGGGGATGGTCAGGCGGTCGATATAGGTGACGTTGTTGTCCGTGCGCAGGGTGAAGGGGTACACCGTGTTGGTCGGGAAGAGCCGCACCAGCGGCAGGATGTCGTTCGGCGTGCTGCTCTCCAGCAGGGCGCCGCCGTCGAGCCCGTGGGTGTTGATGACCAGCGCGCCCTCGGCGCCGCTGCCGACGGAGCTCAGGCTGTAGCCGCTGCCGGTGAGGGTGATGTGGTGGCAGGTGATGTGCGGGTTGTCGGCGCGCCCGTTGTGGTCGGCGGTGCCGATGAGCGAGGCGCCGTTGCTCAGGGTCACGTTGATGTCTTCGCCATCCATGTAGCGCAGCCGCAGTTTCGAGTTGACGGTCAGGTCGACGTTGTCCCCGGCGGTGAGGTTGAGGATGCTGTTGCCGCTGATGGTCAGCGCTCGCTCGCTGCTGCCGATGGATCCGGCAGCGTAGAGGACGACGTTGCGGTCGCTTCCCGCGCGCAGGGTGCCGCCGCTGATGTTGCCGGCGGCGGAGAGGCGCAGCTCGCGCCCGGCAGAGATTTCGGCGCTGCCGAAGGTGATGTCGCCCGGGCTGCTGACGTAGATCGAGCCGTCTGCCCGGAGCGTCAGGCTTTGGGCGTTGATGCTCAGGTAGCCGTGCGTTTGCACGCTGAAGTTGTTGCCGGAGAAGCTCACATCGCTCTCCGCTGCCTGCCGCAGGAGCAGGAAGTCCAACTCGCTGATGTTGTCGCTGTTGAAGCGGCGCGAGCTCATGGAGTAGACCAGGGTGCCGTCTTCCTCGCGGCGCACCAGCGTGGTGCCGCTGATGCTGCCGCTGCGCACGCCGTCGATGAACTCCTGCTGCCAGGTGCCGTAGACGGGGTTGTCGTTCTCATCCCTCTCGATGGGGGTGATGGCGATGCGCAGGCTTTCGTTGCCGATGTTGCCCCCGGATTCGAGGATGACGCTGCCTTTCGGTGCCGAGATGACGGGTTGTTTGGTGTTGATGGCTTCGCCTGCGGCGACGATGCTCAGGTCGTTGGCGGATTGTCGGAGCATTTGCTCGGCGGTGCTGCGTCCGCTCATGATGTTGGCCAGCTTGTTGAGCGTGGCGTTCCCGCGGCTGTCGAGCAGGTACCACAGCACGGGGGTGGAGTCTTTGAATTGGGCGGTGATGGCGGCGCAGGTGTCCGCGTCGTAGAGGGGGATGCTGCTGCCGTCGGCGCGGATTTCCGTGGGGCTGATGAAGTTGCCCTGCGCATCCTGGTAGCGCAGGGTGCCGTCGGCGTTGCGCTCCCAGTACTGCTGGTACTGCGTTTCGGTGAAGGAGCCGTAGTCGACCACCGCGGTGCCCTGCTGGCGGGCGTTGGCGATGATGTCCTGCGTCAGGTCGCGGATGATGAGGTCGTATTGCGAGTCGGCGAAGGCTTTGGCGGCATCCTCGGTGTGGGTGTAGATGTAGGATCCGGCATCTTCGACACCGGCAAATTCCACACCGCCCACATAGTCCGTGCCGCTGAGGGACAGGATGAATTCGACCAGCTCTTCGCCCTTGCCTTCGTTGTAGAGCGTGGTGAAGTGTTGGCTGAGACCGTCCTTGGTGTTGGTTTCCTCGGCTTGGTCGCAGACCAGGTAGCCCTTCGCATCGCGGTGGGTGTAGTTGCCCTCGCTGTCTTGCTCGAAGTAAAGTTGGGTGTAGCGGGTGAGCTCGCTGTGGTAGTGCTCGTTGAGGCTGTCGGCGACTTCGTTGGTGGCTTGGCTGAGCGACAGGCTGTGGGAGAGCGTTTGGTCGCTCAGCAGGCTCGTCATCTCGGCGTTGACATCGGCGGCAATGCTGCCGTTGCTGCGCAGGGTGATGCTGCCGCTTTCGCTCAAGAGGGCGCCCAGCAGCAGCTCATTGGTGGAGGTGGTGTTCTCGATGGTGATGTTATCGGCGGCGCGGGCGCTCAGGCGCGAGGTGGCGGCGCGGAGGGTGATGCTGCCCTGGTCGCTGTAGAGCACCAGCTCATCGCCGCAGGAAATACTGCCCGTGATGTCGGTGTCTGCCAGCAGGTAGGCAGAGCCTCGGGTGGTGGCGGAGTCGAGCGGCAGCGCGCCCTCGGCATCGATGTAGGCGGAGCCGCCGCTGCTCAGGCGGAGCTTGCCGCCCTCGAGGCGGATGTTGACGAAATCGCTCATGCTGCCGATGTTGCCCGTGGCGGTGAGGGCGATTTGCCCGGCGTGGAGCAGGTTGGTGCCGCGGGCGGTGATGGCCAGCGCGCTGTTGAGGGTGATGCGGTCGGCGGAGACGATGCCGCCCACGCAGATGTCGGAGCGGTTGGTGTTGACGGTGAGCGAGGAGCCGTCACTCGCCCCGAAGAAGCTGATGTTAATCGGGTTGGATGCGTAGATGTACAGGGTGTCGGTGCGCACGGCGTCCCAGGTGGATGTGTGGCGGTAGCGGCGGAACTTGCCGGGGTCGTAGTAGGTGTGCGTTTTATTGAGGATGTCGGTGAAGGCCGCGAAGAAACTGCCGCTGTCATTCAACTCTCGGTAGCCGCTGGTGATGCTGCTCCAGTTTGTGCTGCCGATTTGTTCGACGTTCTCGTACGAGGGGTTGGTGCCTGCGGTGTTCCACGAGAGCCAGGTGCGCTTGTAGCTCCGGGTGCGCGTGCGGGTGAGGTACAGGTAGTGCTTGCTGCGGGGCGTGTAGCTGCTGCTTTCTGTCTTTTTGGTCTCATAGCCGTACACCGTGGTCGTGCAAATGGTTTTGCCGGTGTTGGGATCCACGGTGTAGCGGTAGGTTTCGAGGTAGGGAAGCGTGCAGTAGTCGGTGAGCACGATTTCGCCCTGCGTTGCCTGATTGAGCGCTATGTTGCCCAGTTGCAGGGTGTAGATGGATTTGTTGTCGATGACGAGGTCGCGGTAGCCGTTGAGGACGGAGAGACTCGCCGTGCCGCTGGTGTCGCTGTTGAGCAGTTTGCCGGTCAGGTAGATGCCGGTTTTGCGCTCGCAGGGCGATTCGACCACGATGCTGCGGGTGGCGGCATCGAAGTAGGTGCTGACGCCGACATTGCGCAGCTCGTTGATGAGATATTGGCTCTGGGTGTGATCTTGCTCGTAGCGCGCGATGGCGGCCGCGACGCTGAGGGTGAGCCCCGCGCTGTCGCTCAGGGTGATGACTTCGGGAATGGTGAAGGAACCCTGCCCGCTGGTCATGCGGCAGTTGAGGTCGAGGTAGCCCAGGGCGGTGATGGTGATGCTGCCGGCCGCTGTCAGGGTGGGTACGCTGTCGGCGCTGTTGGTCACGCTGACATTCATGTGGGCTACGCTCTCAGCCGACGCCCCTTTGGAGAGCAAGTCGAAGAAGGCTCCGTACTGGCTCAGCGGGCTGTTGAGCGCGTAGTCGCCGTTGGAGGTGGCGCTGTAGTCGCCCCCGGTGGTGAAGTCGACCGAGCCTGCCAGCACGCTGCCCCGGTTGAGGATGTCGCCCGCAGCGGTGATGCTGAAGTGCGCGCGGGGGATATTGTAGATTCCCGTGAGGGTGAGGGGATTGCTCGCCTGGGTGGTTTGGATGCGCAACTGTTCTTCAGCGCCTTGGCGCAGCACGCTCCCGTTGAGGACGAGGTCGCTGCCGCGGTTGCTGTAGAGGACGCCTTGCAGCGTGAGCCCTTGCACCGAGGAGGAGTGGATGCTCAGGTTCTGGGCGTAGGGGTTGCTGTAGCGCGAGGGGTCGGTGGCGTTGTAGTTGCTGGTGGTGGTGTCGATGTTGAGCTCGATGCTGCTGCCGTTGAGGATGAGCGGCATGAGGGTGATGCCGTCGCTGCCGAGGCTGTACAGGTCGCGGGTGAGCTCTCCGTTGGCGTGGTAGCGCCCGTCGCTGCCGAAGCTCATGCCGTCAAAGAGTTTCATGCTCGCGCTGATGCTCAGTTCGGGGCGGCCGTTGCTGTCGCTGAAGTACCAGGTTTGGTTGGCGGCGAGTCCGGCGCGCACCGTGCCGTAGAGATAGTAGCAGGAGTTGATGCTGGGAGCGCCGGATTCCTGCCCGGAGAGGTAGCGGGCGGCATCGTTGTGCACGGCGATGTCGCCGCCGGCGTTGACTCTGCCGCTGACGCTCAGGATGGCGGTGCGCCGGTTGGATTGCTCATCCTTATCGACGGAGACGGCATCGTTGTCGTTGAGGTCGGCAGCTGCTACGGTGGCGATGACCTTGCCGGTGGGCAGGGTGAGCGAGCGCTCGGCGCTGCCGGCGTTGAAGGTGATGCTGCCGATGCAGTTCAGCTCGCCCGAGACCGTGATGCTGTCTGTGGCGCTGATGGTGGCGGTGCGATCAATGCTGCCCAGGGGGATGCCGTAGGAGGTGGCGGCAATTTTGCTCTCATGGGTGGTGTGGGAGTAGGCCGTGAGGATGAGATTGTTCCACGAGTCGATGGTGCCGCCGATGTTCAGCGTGGCGTCTGCCGCGGTCACCAAGGTCGGGTAGGCAGAGCTGCTGGCAAAGAGACCGCCGCTGAAGACTTGAATGCCCGCGCAGCTTTCGATGTCGTTGGCGGCGCTGATGGCGGTGTGGTAGTTGTTGCGCAGGACAAAGTGGGCGGCGTCCTTGTGGAGGCGCTCCAGGGTGCTGTTCGGCGCGAGGGTGACGGTGGCGTGCGCCGTGGGTTTGACGATGACGGTGGCGGCCGCGCTGCTGCCGCCGATGCCCACGCCGCCGCCGTGCACGTTGTCAACGCGCCCCGGTTCATAGGGGTGGCGGTAGGTGTTGGCGGCGTAGAGGTCGCTGCTGTCGGCGAGCATGGTGAGCGCGCTGTCCTCCGAGCCCAGGGTGAGGGTGGCGGTTTGCTCGCTCAGGGCTTCCAGGGTGCAGCGCGGGTTGGTGTAGATGAGGCTGCCGCCGCCGATGGTGGCGTATTGCAGCAGGGTGGCGGTGGTGGTGGCGGCGATGCGCAGGGTGTCGGCGGCGATGCGCCCGCCCGCGATGCTCAGCGTGGCGCGCGAGGTGTCGTTGATGACGGAGTTGGTGCCGGAGTAGGCATCGATGGCAATGCCGACGTTGACGCTGTAGGCGGTGTTGGTGAGGCTGGTGACGGCGTCGGCCTCCAGATCGATGTTCGTGCCCTGCAGGTCGACCCCTTGCCCGATGTCGAGCGCGGTGGCGATGTCGCTGGTGTTCTCCAGCTTGGAGACTTGGGCAATGCCGGCCATGCTGACCTTGATGTTGGTGGTTTGGGCGATGGAGTCGTCCGTGCTGCGGGCGCGGAGCCGCAGGGTGTTGCCGGCGCTGATGCTGTTGCTGCTGCCCAGAGTGAGCGTGTTGCTGCCGCGGGCGGTGCTTTGGTTGCGCAGCACTTGGATGCTGATGAACGAACCGGTGCCGCCGTGCAGGTTGAGGTCGCGGTCCAGCGTTTCGGTCGATTCGAGGGTGACATCGCCGACGGCGCTGATGTTGTTGCCGCTGCCCAGACTCAGGCTGCCCGCCACGGTGTCGGTCAGCTCGATGGTGGGGAAGAGCAGATCCAGCACGCTGAAGCCGTAGTGCCGCAGCGTGAAGTCGAGGTTATGCGTGGCGTGGCGCAGCAGGGAGATGTTGCCGGCGCGGCTGCTCAGGCTGTTGCCGTTGCCGAGGGTCAGGCTCTCGGTGGGCTTGATGAGGGTGTGTTGGGCGGGGATTTCGATGGAGATGCCGCCGTAGACGATGTCGTAGACGGTGGTGTCGAGGGTGGCGGTGTTGCTGCTCTCCAGCGTGAGGTTGCCCTGCGCGCTCAGGGTGCAGGAATCGCCGACTTTCAGTTCGCTCGTGCCCGTGTGGTCAAAGGAGGGGAGCAGCACGTTGATGTCGCCCCCGGTGACGCCGACCCCGGTGTGGGTGAAGGTTTCGGAGGCGCTCGCGTTGTTGCGCAGGCTCAGGCTGCCCTGTGTCGAGTCGAGGGTGACGCCGTTGCCGACGGCGGTGCGGGTGAGGCTCTTTTCGTTCCAGCTGTAGGTGGAGACGCGGATGCCGATCACGCCGCCTGTCACGGGCACGGCGTGGTAGGTGTCGGTGGCGCTGTGGTCGGCGCTGATGAGGATGTCGCCCCTGCTCGTCAGCTTGGTGTTGTCACCCACGGTGGCGAGGGTTACGGAGTCGATGGTGGTGTTGTTGACATGCACGCCGACGGCGACACCTCCTCCGGTGACGTTGATGTTCTTCGGGGTGGAGGTGAGGGTGTCGGTGGCTTGGATGGTGCTGCTGCCGCTGACGGTAGCTTCGGTGCAGCTGAGCTTCGCTTCGGTCTGCGGCTTCTCAGGGGCCATGGACGCTTCGAGCTCTTGCATCGAAGAGAAGGAGCCCAGGGTGAGACCGCAGTTGGCCTGCGCGACCGAGGTGGCTTCCGTCAGCACATCGTCGATGGCGCTGAGCGCGCCGTCTTTGGCGCTCTTGACTTGGTTTTGGTCGTCGGCGTTCTTGCTGTAGGCTTCGGTGGCATCGCCTAGGTAGAGGTTGCTCACGGCCACGTTGACGGCGCCGTAGACGGCGGCGGCGACGTTGATGGCCAGGTAGGAGGCGGTGCGGGTGGTGCGGGCATCCAGCAGCAGGTTGCCGCGCACATCGAGTGTCAGCGCGCCGGTGATGGCGGCGTTGCTGCCGCCGGCCATGTTGGCATAGCTCACGCCCACGGCGGCCGCGCCGTAGATGCCCCCGGCCATGCCCCAGGTGTTGAGTTCGAGGCTTTGCTTGTTCTCGGAGCGCAGGCTGAGGTCGCCCCCGGTGGTGATGGTCTTGGCGCTGTCGGCGTTGATGTCGGCTTGGGTGTAGCTGCGGAGGACGGCGCGGTTGACGTTGACGGCACCGCCGCCGTAGAAGCCGCCGGCCAGGGTGGCGCTGTAGCTGCGCAGGTAGGCGTCTTCCGTGGCCTGCACCAGCAGGTTGCCCGCCACCGTGGCGCTGCAGTTGTCGAGGTTGGCGCGCACCTTGTCCACAATGTCGATGAAGGAGACGGAGGCGCCGATGCCGACCCCGTTGAAGGCGGCGGAGATGCCGCCGGCGACATAGCCCTGGCGTGCGCGCCCGATGGTGACACTGTTGTCGGCCAGCACCTTGAGCTGCCCGGCGGTGGTGGTCAGGCTGCTGTTGACGGCCTGGGCGGTGATGTTGTGGGCGATGGTGGTGGCCAGCGCTTGCCCGGTGATGGCGGCTTTGCCGGCGGTGGCCAGCCCGGCGGCCAGCCCCTCCAGCGTACACTCGCCCGTGGCTTGCAGGGTGATGTCGCGCGCCTGCGCCTCGCTGTTCTTCAGGAGGGCGGTGGCGGTGGCGGTGTCGTCCAGGTAGGCGACCGTGAGCCCGACGTTGAGCGCCGTGTCCCCGATGCCGATGGAGGGGGAGAGGAAGGCGGTGTTGAAGACGCCTGTGCTCGCGGCGTGCAGCGTGAGTGCGCCGCTGCTCAGGGTGAAGCTGCTGTTGAGGGCTTGGGCTTGGTTGACGGCTTTGTTCTTGAGCACGGCGACGGTGCCGTCGAAGCCGACCTTGCCGGAGCTCAGCCCCACACTGCCGCCGTAGTAGCCCAGCTCGGTCTTGCCGTCGGCGGCGAGGGTGGCTCCCCGCGCGGCGTTGATGTGGCTGCTGCTGACAAGGGCGGTGGCGGTGTCGTCAAAGGTGGCATAGGCAAAGGCGGCGCCCACGCTCGCGAGACCGTCGGCATCGAGGTTGAAGCTCAGGCTGCCCATGAGCCCGGAGAGCCCACGGTAGACATGGGTGCCCAGGCGCAGGTCGCCCGGGGTGGTGAGCGTGCTGCCCGTGAGCCCGGCATCGACCGTGCCCGCGAAGTTCATGTAGTTGACGGAGGCGGAGACGGCCACCGTGCTGCCTGCGGAGGCTCCGGCGGTGACCATGAACATCTGGCGGCTGCTGTCGGCAAAGATGTCGACATTGGCTTGGTCGTCCGCGCTGCCGGGCAGGGTGCCGGTGGTGGTGATGGCGCTGTTGCGGATGCGGGCGCTCACATCGCTGCCGGAGTAGTCGGCCCAGCTGATGACGGCGCCGATGCCTACGCCCTTGCTCAGCCCGGCGCCCAGCGCCCAGTTGCGCACGCGCCAGTCTTCCGTGGCGTGCAGGCTGAGGCTCTCGGCCCGGATGCTCAGTGGCTCGTTCACGCCCGAGGCCTGCTCGATGGCGGCGATGGTGTGCGTGGTGACGGGCAGGATGCTGATGACGGCGCCCGCCGAGGCGTTGCTCTGCCCGGTGAGGATGATGCCCGCGCCCAGCCCGACGTTGGTGATGCAGCCGGTGGTGTCCGCCGAGACATGGAGGGCTCCGGTGGCGGTGACAGGCGCGCCGATGATGCTCGCTTCGGTGCGGCGCTTGACGGTGCTGCGGGTGAAGGAGGCGCCGATGGCCAGGCGCGTGCCGCCCTCGGCCAGCAGTTGCAGCCCGGCATCCGCCCCGGCGGCATCGGCCTGCGGGGC
>JBJEVL010000188.1:0-9425 GCA_051884335.1 Akkermansia sp.
CAGGCCACGGAGATGCTGCAATTTGTCAGCCGCAGCGTGCTGGTGGGCTACATCACGGGCGCCGCCACCCTCATCATCGCCAGCCAGCTGCGCTATGTGTTGGGGCTCAACGACATCAACGCGGGCAGCTCCTTCTTCTCCATGAGCGCCGCCATCCTGAGCCATCTGAGCGAGGTGCAGTGGCAGCCGCTGCTGCTGGGGCTGCTCTCCTTCCTGCTCTTCATCCCGCTCAAGCGCTACTTCCGCTTTCTGCCCACCTTCGCCGTCATTCTCGTGGTCATGAGCGCGCTCAACGCCCTGCTCTGTCTCCCATGGACGGGCGGCAGCTTCTGCGATGTGCGCATGCTGCGCGATTTCACCATGAGCGACCTCGTCTGCACCCCGCCGGACATTCGGGAACTCCCCGCACATCTCACCGAGCTCTTCCCCATCATCGTCGGCATCGCCTTCCTCTCCACCCTGGAGCAGACCGTCATGAGCAAGACGCTCTCCGCCAAGACGGGCGAACCGCTCAACCTCAACCAGGACACCCTGGCCGTGGGGCTGGCCAACATCGGCTCGTCTTTCACCACCTCGCTGCCCTGCTCCGCCTCGCTGACGCGCAGCATGCTCAACTACACCGGCGGCGCGGCCACGCGCTTCTCCGGCATGTACTGCGGCATCATCTGCCTGTGCATCACGCTGGTGTTGGCCTGCTTCCCCCTCATCTCGCGCATCCCGCACAGTGTGCTGGCCGCGCTGGTGCTGGCCAATGCCGTATCGCTCTACGACCGCAAGCTGCTGCGCATCTGCTTCCGCAGCACCCCTGGCGATGCCGTGGTGCTGGTCGTCACTTTTGTCGCCGCGCTCCTGCTGCCGCTGCACATCGCCATCTTCGTGGGCGTGCTGCTCTCCGTGGCCATCTTCCTGCGCAAGGCCGGCAAGCCGGAGCTGGTGGAATATGCCTTTGACGACAAGGGAACCCTGCGCGCCGCCGGTGCTACGGCGCAGCGCGTCCCCCTCATCTCCATCGTCCACGTCGAGGGCGACCTCTTCTTCGGAG
Organism: Akkermansia sp.; assembly: GCA_051884335.1. GTDB lineage: Bacteria > Verrucomicrobiota > Verrucomicrobiia > Verrucomicrobiales > Akkermansiaceae > Akkermansia. The sequence continues at coordinate 1,043 of JBJEVL010000188.1, forward strand.
CCGCCGACCTCTTCCGCAAGCAGGTCGCCCGCCTCAGCGAGGATCCGAGCCTCGCCGTCGTCATCCTGCGCATGCGCAATGCCCGCAATCTGGATGCCACCGCCATCTGCGCCCTCGAAGAACTCATCCGCTCCATCCGCGAGAAAGGGCGCCACCTCATCATCAGCGGCGCCGGGCGCGAAGTCTGCCGCATCCTGCGCAAGAGCGGCGTGTACGACCTGCTGCAGGAGGGTTGCAAGCCCGGCGAGAGCAACATCTTCTCCTTTGAACCGCACAACCCCAACCTCTCCACCCGCAAGGCGCTGCTGCGCGCCCAACAGCTGCTGGGCACCGGCAAGGCCGACATCTCCATCTACACCACCGAAACGCGGCAGGAATAGCGCACGCGCCACCCGCCGCGCCATTTTCGCACTCACGCCGCCAACCGCATACAGTTTTATCACATGCGTACAACTTCATGCTGATGTTCGGTTCAGCTCACCTGCTCCCCCGGCGCCGGTCTTTCCGCATTGACAGCCCCCGACCGCCTGTTGTACAATCCCCGGCGTGATGAGACACGCTATGCGCCTTTGCGCGGCTCTCGCCGCTGCTTGTTTCCCCCTGTCCGCAGCCGAAGCACCCGCGCCTTACGGTCCCGTGCCCACTGAACACCAAGTGCGCTGGCAGCGCTTGGAATGGTACGCCTTCATACACTTCGGCATCAACACCTACACCGGTAAGGAATGGGGATACGGCAATGAGGATATCACCCTCTTCAACCCCACGGCCTTCAACGCCGACAAGATTGTCAAAACCCTCAAGAAAGCCGGCATGCCCGGCTTCATCTACACCGCCAAGCACCACGACGGCTGGTGCGCCTGGCCCACCAAGACCACCAAGCACAACATCAGCGCCACCCCCTACAGGAAGGGGCGCGGCGATTTGGTGCGGGAGTGGGCAGCTGCCGCCAAGAAGAACGGCATGCTCTTCGGTGTCTACCTCTCCCCCTGGGATCGCAACGCCGCCTCCTACGGCAAGCCCGAGTACCAGCAAATGTACATGGCTCAAATCCGCGAACTGCTCACGGGCTACGGCCCCATCTTTGAGATTTGGTTTGACGGCGCGATGGGCGGCGACGGCTGGTACGGCGGTGCCAAGGAGAAACGCGACATCGGCAACGCCACCACCTACTACCGCTACCCCGAGGTTGTCCGCATGATTCGCGAGTTGCAGCCCCGCACCATCATTTGGGGAGCCTCGCAGTACGGCGATGTCCACTGGGGAGGCTCCGAAAAGGGGCATGTGCCCTACCCCTGCAACAATGTCTGCCGGCGTGAGGACGGCGTCAAGGTTTGGAACCCGCTGGAGGGCGATACCACCATCAACCATGCCGGATGGTTTTGGCACGAAGGGCAGGCGCCCAAGACCAAATCCCCCGCCCACCTCATGCAGGTGTATCTGGACAGCGTCGGGCGCGGCGCCAACCTCATCCTCAACATTGCCCCCAACAAGCAGGGCGAGCTCGACCCCACGGATGTCAAGGCGCTGATGCAACTGGGTGAAGCCCGCCGCAAGCTGCTGGCCAAGGACAGAGCACGCGGTGCCACCGCCCAAGCCTCCGAGGTGCGCGGCGATGACCCTCAATTCGGCGCTGACAAGGTGACCGACGGCGACATCGAGAGCTACTGGTGCCCCAACGACGGCACCACCACCGGCTCGCTGGAAATCACCCTGCGCAAAAAAGCCACCTTTGACATTGTGCGCCTGCGCGAGCAGATCCGGCTGGGGCAGCGCGTGCGCAACTTTGAGATCGACGTGTGGCAGGACGGCGACTGGAAAACCGTCGATGCCTGGGGCAAGAGCATCGGCAACCAAGTCATGCGGCGCCTGCCCGCGCCCGTGACCACCGACCGCGTGCGCGTGCGCATCACCAAAGCAGATGCCTGCCCCTGCATCAGCGAGCTGTCGCTGCTGCGCCTGCCCGCCATTCCCGCCTGGGCGGCCGATATCCGCCCGACCCTCAGCCGAGCCAAGTGGAAGAGCGACGCCCCGCGCGCCCATGACGGCAAGCTGAAAACCCTGTGGGAAGGCAGGAAAACACCCGATAGCTTCACCATCGATCTGGGGAAGGAGGAACAATTCTCTGCATTCAGCTACACGCCGCGTCAGGATGGAAAGACAGCCGGCATGACCGACCGCTACCGCCTGTCCGTCAGCTCCGACGGCAAGCAGTGGCGCGAGGCGGCGCAGGGCGAGTTCGGCAACCTGCGCGCCAACCCCGTGGAGCAAAGCGTCCAACTGTCCGCGCCGGTTCGCGCCCGCTATGTCCGCTTCACCGCCGAACGCTGTGTCGATGCGGGGGCGCCCACCGTCGCCGAGTTCAACCTGCACCCCTGATTTTCCCCCCCATGTGGCACTGGCACAAAAGCGCCGCAGCGGCGCATGAATCCCTGTGGCAGGAGCGTTTACAACGCTTCCCCGGCGCCGTCATCAGCGCGGGGTACAAGGCCGGGCGAATTGCCCTCGATGTCTACACCGAGCAGGCGGAGGAGGCGCTCGTGCTGCAAGCCCTCTACGGCGGACAAGCCGCTCCGCTGGCCGAGACGGACTGGGTAGCAGCCACCGCCCCCGAGCAGACCCCGCCCCTGCTCATCCGTCAGCGGCTGGTTCTCACCACCTCCGAATCCCCGCAGGAGCTGGCGCGCCTGCGGCAGCAGTACCCCAAACGAACCCTCCTCTCCCTGCCGGCCGAACAGGCGTTCGGCACCGGCAACCACGCCACCACAGCCACCTGCCTGCGCCTGCTCTGCGATGCCGCTGCCCGGCTCCCGAAGCCTTGGTCGCTCATCGATGTGGGCTGCGGCACGGGGGTGCTGGCGCTGGCGGGGCTGAAACTGGGTGCGGCGCACGCGGAAGGCTTCGACTTCGACCCCAAAGCGGTGGAGGTCGCCCGCCGCAACATTGCCCGCAACGGCGGGGTCGACGGGCTCGAGCTCTATCAGGCCGATGTCTTTGAATGGGAGCCCGCGGCTCCTGCCGACATCGTGCTCGCCAACCTGTTCTCCACCGTGTTGCAGCGCGCCTTTCCCCGCCTGCTGCGCGCGGTCAAACCGGGCGGTCTGCTCATCATCTCCGGCATTCTGCGCGAGCAGGCGGCCGAAACGCTGGCTGCCGCCCAGGCCGCCGGGCTGACGGTCGACAAGAGCATCACCCGCGGCAAATGGACCACCGCCCAACTGCATCGGCCATGAATATCCTCGCCATCGAAACCTCCTGCAACCCGGCCTCCCTCTGCCTCTGCACCGAGGAGGAAGGCATCTGCGCCCGCGCCTCATGGAGCGCCGAGCGCAACCACGATGCCTACCTCTTCCCCGCGTTGCAGCAAGCGCTCGACACGCTGGGCGAGCGCCCGCTGCACACCATCCTCGTGGGCGCGGGTCCCGGCAGCTACGGCGGCGTCCGCGTAGCGCTGGCGGCGGGCGTGGGCATTTCCCTGGTGCGCGGCGCGCAGCTCGTGGCGCTCGACTCCTGGGCTCACCTGTCGCAGGGCAAGCTCAGCATCATTTCCGACGCGCGGCGCGGCGGCTGGACCCTGCGCCACCCGGACGGGCGCATCGAGGTGCTGAGCACGGCTCAGCTGCAGGCATGGCCCGAGCCGACGGCAACGGTCGAGGCGCCGGGCGTGGTCGCTGCCAAAACGGGGGTACATCCGCAGCCGGAGGGGCTGCGCCCCACCGCCGAGGGACTGGCGGAACATTGGCTGCACCTGAGCGCGGGAGCACGCGCGGCGGCGGCAGCCAAAGCCCCGGAGCCCATCTATGTGCGCCCGCCGAACATCACGGATGCTCAGCGCAAGCCCTGGAAAATCAAGCACTGAAACTTCTTCCCCATGTCCTCCGCCCCCTCCGCCACCGAACACCGCTGCCTCTGCTGCGGCACCTGCTGCCGCTGGGAGGGCGATGTGTGCCTGACGGGGGAGGATATCCGCGCCATCGCCTCCCACCTCGGCATGGAGGAAAGCGCCTTCATCAACCGCTACTGCCGCCTGCAACGCAACCGCCGCGGGCTCTCCCTCATCGATGCCCCCGACGGCGCCTGCATCATGCTGCGGAGTGACAACCGCTGCCGCATCAACCCCGTCAAGCCGCAGCAGTGCCGCGATTTCCCCCACAAATGGAACTTCCCGGGCTGGGAACAGCGATGCCCGGGCGCCCGCCATCCCGGTCAACAGCCATGCTCAACCGACTGCAAGAGTTCTGCCTCCGCAGAATAACCCTCCTGCGCCGCCAAATCCTCCACTGGCGCAGCACCCTCGTCACCCTCTTTGTCAGCGTGCCACAGCGCTTCGCCGCCCGCGATGAATCGCGCCGGGCGCACGCGGGCACCATCGTCGACCTCTTTGCCTCCATCATGGCGCAGGTCAAGGGCATGGACATCGACAAGATGGACACGACGATGGACCTGCTGCGCCACGACTTTCCCAATGTGGAGCATATCTGGCTGGCCGAGCGCTTTCAGCGCGCCTATGAAGCCCGCTACGCCCTCTCCGCAACGCTGACACTGGCAGCCGCCCACCGCACCGAAGAGGAGCGCATCGCCCTCGCGCTGGAAGTCTTTGCCATGCTGCAACGCGTGGGCGGCGACCTGACCAACCCCCACCTCTTTGCGGAAGTCACCGCCGGGCTCAACCTGCCGGGAGCCGCCGCCATCCTGGAGCGCATCATCTGCTCGCCGCAGGAAGAAGCCCCGCGCCCCATCGAATGTATCGCGTTCTCCCGCCAACTCCGGGATGACACCATTCTGCTGCCCGAGTGTGAGGAAGGGGTGAGCTTCCGCGCCCTGCGCTGCGTCAATTTCCTGCTCGTCGTCAACGACGGCAGCACCCCCATCACCGTCAGCGGCAAACAGCTGCGGCAGGGGGAGGTACACCCGCTCTCCAACGGGCAGGCCGTCGAGCTGAAAAGCTGCCGCTTCTCCGAAAACCTCATTCTCCGCTTCCTGCAAATACGCTCGACCGGCACCAAACTCATCGGCTACCTGCAGATGGAGGGCGATCACATCACCCTGACGCGCCAGCGCCAGCTCAACAGCGTGGCACGCGTCAAATTCGGCATCCATGTCGAAATTGAAGTGCTGCGGCAGGATGCGCGCTTCACCCTCGACAGCGTTTCCATGCGCGCCGGGGATACCGTCTGCACCGACTACTACACCCCCTTCACCATCCGCGAGCAAGGGCCCTATACCTTCGCCTCCCTCTCCGAGAGCGACACCACGGGGCGCAATTTCCAGCTCGACCCGGCCACCCGCCGCGTGCTGGTCACCAACCTGCCCGCCATGAACCGCCCGGGCGCCCTCATGCTCACCCCGGGACTCGCCCCGGGCGCCGTGTTTGAGGTCACCTACTCGCGCGACAACGGCAGCGGCACCATTCGCGTGCTGGAGGGCTCCTCGCACACCCTGACCGTGGGCGACCAACCCGTCCGCGGCGAGATGGAGCTGAGCGACGGCGACCTCATCGGGCTCAGCCCCGTGCAATTCCTGCGCTGCCGCTTCTCCTCCGGCGTGCTGGAGGAGGAATCCTGCACCATCACCGAGCTGCAGGTGCGCGGCCTGACCAAGGACTATGTGCGCGCCCGGCGCGTGGTCGACAACATCGTGTTCAACCTCAGGCGCGGCGAAATGGCCTGCATTCTCGGCCCCAGCGGCTCGGGCAAGAGCACGCTGCTTTCCATGCTGGCCGGCCACACCGAACCCTCCTTCGGCAGCATCCGCTACAATGGGGAGCCGATGACCCCCAACGCTGAGAAACTGCGCCAACATGTAGCCTTCATCCCGCGCGAGGACATCCTCGACGAGGTCATGACCGTCGGCGAACATATCTACCAAGCCTCCATCGCCCGCCGTCCGCGCCTGAGCCATGCCGACCGCGTGCGCCGCGTGCTCGCCGTGCTGAGCTTCGTCGGCATCGGGCGCTTGGCCAATCGCCATGTCGGGCGCGCCGGCGAACGCACCATCTCCGACGGCGAGCGCACCCGGCTCAACCTGGGTCTGGATCTCACGGGCACGGCCGAGGTGTTCCTCATCGACGAACCCATCAGCGGGCTCTCCTCCCGCGATGCCGAACGCGTCATCGAAACCCTCGAAAAAATGTCCCGAGGGCGCATCGTCATCTGCACCCTGCACCGCCCGGCGCAAAGCCTGCTCAACCGCTTTCAGAAAGTCATGGTGCTCGATGCCCACGGCCGCATGGCCTTCTGGGGCAGCCCGGAGGAAATGCGCACCTACTTCCGCGAGGCAGCCTCGCGCCTGCACCTGCATGTCACCCGCGAAGCCATCGCCGCCGGCGGCGCCGACTATGTATTCGAGGTGCTCGAAGCCCCCTTCCGCCGCGTCGGTCAGAAAAGCGCCGCCAGCCCCGACATGTGGCAGGCGCGTTTCGAGAAATCGCAGCTCTACGCCAACACCCTGGCGGAACAACAGCCGACCCAGCCGAACGACGACACCACAGCACCGGGACAACCCAAACTCCCCCCCGCCGGCAATATCCCGAACATGCCGCACCGCACCTTCATCGAGCACTGGCGACTCCTGCGCCTGTGGGTGCTGCGCACCTTCCTCGCCCGCGTCCGCAGCCGCATGGGGCTCTACGCCATGCTGCTCGAAGGCCCGGTGCTCGCCCTGCTCATCGCCGGCACCCTGCGCGCCGCCGGGGACGGCCCCTACACCTTCTACAAATCGCTCCACATCAGCGAATACCTCTTCCTCTCGCTCGTGCTGGCCATGTTCTTCGGGCTGACGGACTCGGCCTGCGAAATCCTGCGCGACCGCCCGCTGCTGCGCCGCGAGAGCAACTACCGCATCTTCACCACGGGCTACCTGCTGGCCAAAACCTTTGTGCTCACCGGCATTGCCGGCATCCAATGCGCCTTCTACCTCCTGGTCGGCAACGCCATTCTGGGCATCCACCACATGTTCTGGCTCCACTTCGGCGTCATGCTGCTCACAGCCTTCATCGGCATCTCCCTCTCGCTGATGGTCTCGGCCTTTGCCCGCTCGGAGCGTTCGGCGCTCAACATCGTCCCGCTGCTGCTCGTCCCGCAAATCCTGCTGGCCGGAGCCCTCGTCCGCTTCGAGGAAATGAACGAATTTACCCCGCGCATCCCCGATGGGCTCATCCCCACCGCCTTGGAAAAACCGCTTTCCAACATGCGCCACCGCGTCGCCTACCAAGACGAAGCCACGCACAACATCTCCAGCAAACCCGTCCCCCTCATCGCCGAGTTCTGCCCCCTGCGCTACGCCTTCGAGATGATTTTCGTGCTGCAAACCAGCCAAAACCTGTGGGACTTGGAAAATGACCGCGTCAACGAACGCCGCGAAACGCTCAAGGAAAGCCGCAACTCCGACGAGGAACTGCGCTTCCTCAACCGCGCCGCGCTGGCCTTCAACGGGCTGGCCGCCAACCACGAGGAGGCGGAGGACATCCTGCGCCTCGCGCGCAAGGCCGCCCTCCGCCACGATGAAAAGCTGCTCGAGGAGATTTTGGAAAAGCAGGACACACGCCAAGCCACCCCCAAGGATCAGCCCGCCGAGTTCTACTTCTCCAACCGCAAACTGGCCACCCTGCGCGAGGGCGTCAAAACCGCGCGCAAGGACGACCGCAAGGACGAGCGCCGCGGCTTCTACCTCTCCCCCCGTCAGGCGCGTCCTTTCTCCGACATCGACCAGGGCACCGATGCGGGTTCCGTCTCCACCATCCTGCGCGATGCCCTCTACCTCTTCGGCATGGGGCTCATTCCCGTCCTGCTGGCCGGCTGGCAACTCCGCCGCATTGCCCGAGGGAAATAACTCTCTCTCCCCGCAGGCCGAGGAGCGTTCGGACAAGCAGGCATATGCCATCCGCGCCCTGAGCATCGGCAATAATTCCTTGGTCATTCCAGCTCTGCCCTTGCAGCGGCATGCGCCCAAGGTGCATCATAGGCATGGGCGAGTTTGGGGTCTCCATGCTCCGTCTTTCCTGCACCTTACAGGCCTATCCGGTTTTGTTAGATTATACTTGCGCCTTTGCGTCACAAAAACTGACGAAGGCCCCCTCTTGTTGTCTCCCTCTGCCTCCGGTTTGTTAGATTGCACTCGCGGCTGCACTGCATCGAAATCGATGGGAAGATGCCCCATTCCCCCGATGATGAGGTGTGTGCATCTCCCTATCCCGTCGCAGGCAGGCAAGGAGTTCGCGGGCTGTCGTCGGGAGGAGGAGGGAGACGGGGTCGGAGCGGGGCGGTGCTGTAGCGGGGCTAGGTGCGTTATCTGCGCTGCTTGAGGCAGCTTTGCAGGAAGGTGGGGCTCCAAAAGGCGGCGGCGGCTTGCGGCGTCAGGCCGCGCAGGTTGATGTAGCGCGTTTGCA
>JBJEVL010000189.1:0-2212 GCA_051884335.1 Akkermansia sp.
GGGGGGACGCCCGTGGTGGGGCGTGTGGAGCTGCCGCTGATCGGCTGGGCGGAGGGACCTCCCGCCCGCATGGCGGTGGTGAGTGATCTGCACGCCGCCGAGTGGGAGGAGGAGGAGATGCGGGCGCTGGCGCAGCAGATTGTCGCCCTGCGCCCCGCTGTGGTCGCCCTGCTGGGGGATTATGCCTATGGTCTGGATCCCGCGCGGAGCATGGCTCCCGAGACGCTGGCGCGCTGCCTGGCGCCGCTGGCACAGAGCGGGGCGCGCGTGCTCTACATCCTCGGCAACCACGACTCGCCCGCATGGGATGCGGCGCTGCGCGCGGTCGGCTTCACCCCGGCGGACGGTCGCGTGCTGCGCCACCGCTTCGGTCGCGGGCGCCAGGTGAGTTTTGCGGGCATTTCCTTCATCTACAACGGCAGCCGTGCGGAGGTGGCGCGGCGCCTGCCGGCGCGTGCGACCAAGGGCGCGCCTCTGGTGGTGCTGGCGCACAGCCCCTACCTCTTCCTGAAATATGCTTTCCCGCAGGTCAGCGGGGTGCTGGCGGGGCACACGCACGGCGGGCAGGTCTGCTGGCCGAGCGGGCTGCCCCTGCGCCGCAGCGGCAGGTACAGCCCGGAGATGCAGCGCGGCGGGCGCCACGATCTGCCGGGCGGCGGCTGGCTCTACATCACGCGCGGCATCGGCTACAGCCGCGTGGCGATGCGGGTGAACTGCCCGCCGGAGATCACCCTCATCGAGTTCGTGCCGCGCCGCTGAGGGACCTTGCCCCGCCCCGCCACCGGAAAAGAGCTCTGGAGTCCTTCTCTCCCCCCCCACACATACACCGGGAAAAAGGGCTCTGCGCCCGGCGTGCTCAGTCGAGCAGCTCGGGCGGGAAGGGCAGGACGCGCGCGGCGGCATTGTCGGGGCAGGAGACGAGCGTGACGCGCACCTGCGCGAGCGGCAGCTCAAAGGCAGCGGCAATCAGCCGCCGGTAGGCGCGCATCTGCTCGCGGTGGCGGCGGAAGAGCTCCGGCGCATCGGCGTGATCCGTCTTGTAGTCGATGATGTCGGCGGCGCAGAAGCGCGTGCAGGCGGCATCTGCGCCGTGCAGCACCAAGCGGTCGATGGTGCCCGAGAGCCACGACCCGTCGGGCATCACCGCCTCCAGCGGCTGCTCGTTGAGCACCGTGCAGGGCGATGCCGGGCGGGTGAAGAGCGCGCGCACCGAAGGCTCGCCCAGGGCGGCGCGCACCAGCTCCCGCGCCTTCTCGGGTTGTCCCGCCAGCGCGGGCTCCTCGCCCTCGCGCAGCCACTCGACCTGCTCAAAGCAGGCGTGCACCGCCGTGCCGAAGGCAGCGGCATCGCGCCCGGCAGCGCTGGGCACGGCGGGCGCGGGTGCTGCCGCCTCGTGCAGCGCCGAGGGCGTGAGCTTGCGGCGCTGCCACAGCCCTGCCTTCAAGCCCCGGGGCGTGGTGGTGGGGGCGGAGGTGCTGCCGGTGGCTGCTGCCCTCGCATGCTGCCACCATGTGGGGGTACCGCGCTCGAACATCGTTTCCGTTTGATCGGGGTGTTCGCGCTGGATGGTGCCGGAAAAGCCCATGGCGCGCAGCAGCAGAGCCGTGCTCGTCATCTTGGGTTTCTTCTGAGCATCAACGGTCTTAGCATCGCCGTTGAGCAGGCAGTAGAGCGCCTGCTTGGCGCGCGTGAGCGCCACATAGAGCAGGTTGTACTCCTGAGCGCGTTGCTGCGCCTGCCAATGCGCCTCAGCGTCAGCCACGGACTGAATTTCACGGCGTACGGAGCTTTTGGGGGGTAGCAGCACCGCCTGCGGATCGGTCGCGGGAGTGGTCAAATAGTCCAAATGGCGCGTATTGTCCCAGGCATCTTGGGAAATCATGGGCAGAATCACCGCATCAAACTCCAGCCCTTTGCTCTTGTGCATGGTCATGATTTGGACACTGTGCCGGGGCGCTATCGCGGTGTAGCTCATGTTGCGGATGAAGCGGACCCACTCTTCCGGTGTGCCGCCCATCGCATCGAACCGCTGCGCTGCTTGCAGCCACTCCTGTGCAGTGTGGCTCCGCTCGGCGGGCTCCAGCGCGCTCAACAAGCTGTGGAGGGTGGCGGTGTAGCCCCGGGCATCGATGTCGGCTGCCCCCGCTGCCGCCGTGTGCGGCGGCAGGATGCACGGACCCAGGGGCGAGAGTTTCAGCAGCGCGCTGCGGTA
>JBJEVL010000190.1:0-2206 GCA_051884335.1 Akkermansia sp.
GGACTGGTCGATCCCAAATACCTCAAGGAGGACAGCGCCAAGCTCAATGCCCTCTTCTACCTGCTCGACCAGTTGCGCGAGGAAGGGCACAAAGTGCTGGTGTTCTCGCAGTTCGTCTCCATGCTGGAAATCATCAAGACCCGCCTGGAGGCCGAGAGCCGTCCCTACAATTACCTCACCGGGCAAACCAAAGATCGCAAGGCCGAAATCGAAAAGTTCCAAACCACCAAGGAGCCCAGCGTGTTCCTGCTCTCGCTCAAGGCGGGCGGCGCGGGTCTGAACCTCACCTCGGCCTCCTACGTCATCCTCTACGATCCCTGGTGGAACCCCGCCGTGGAGAGTCAGGCCATCGACCGAACCCACCGCATCGGCCAAAAGAACAAGGTGATTGCCTATCGCCTGCTCACCCGCGACTCGGTGGAAGAAAAAATCCGCGTTCTGCAACACCAAAAGAACCAGTTGGTTACCAATGTTCTGGGCGACGAGGGCTTTGCCTCCAGCCTCGATCTCAACGACCTGCAGTTCATTTTGGCTCACGGCGGCGACGACAACGACGACAGTCCCGTCCTCGATGTCTGAGCCCCGCCCCGCTCATTCCGAAAAAGGCCTGCTCCGTCCCTGCGCGGAGCAGGCCTTTCGGCAAGGCGGCAAAAACATGTCAGCACAAGATATTTTTCCCGATACCACGCACTTTTTGAGTGACTTTGCATGGGGATTTTGCTAGCATGCTTTCGATATAGGTTATGAACGGCTCGATCACACGCACGGTTCTTCTCTCCCTTGCCGCCTCTGTTGCCCTCCTCCCCTCCGCCCCTGCCCAAGAAGGAGCTGCCGACATGCCCGAAACCTCGCGCCGCGAGCTGGCTCTGCGGGATGCCATGCAGCAACTGCAGGAAGCCCGCACCGCCTACAGCGAGAAAAAATACAGCGATGCCGTTGAGCACTATCGCAACGCCCTCGCCGTGCTGCCGCAGGCTCCGGCCACGAAAAAGCAGCAGCAGTTCATCCAAGCCAGTCTCTCCGATGCTCTGATTGCCAAGGCCATGGACTATCGCAGCGTCGGCCGGCTCGATGAGGCGGTCGAGTTTCTGCGCGAAGCCATCGAGCTTGACCCGACCAACAAGCGCGCCCGGCAGGAACTGAGCCGCACTCAGGATCCCGTGCGGAACAACCCTGCCCTGACCCCGCAGCACATCGGCAATGTCGAAAGCGTCAACCGGGAGCTCACCCTGGGCTACGGTCATTTGGATTTGGGGAAGTACAATGATGCCGTCGAAGCATTCCGCCGCGCGCTGCAAATCGACCCGTACAACATCGCCGCCCAGCGCGGCATCGAAGCCGCCACCAAACGCAAGCAGGCTTACTACAGCGCAGCCCACGACAGCGCCCGCGCCGCCGCACTGGCTCAGGTAGACGCCACTTGGGAGGAGCAGACACCGAACGATGAGACACCTGTCGCTGCCGCTGCCGCCGAAGCGGCGGGGGGACCCGCCGAGGTCAGCGAAGAGGAACAGCGCATGAGCGAAGCGCTTCGCAGCATCGTCCTCTCGCAGATTGTGTTTGATGATGTGCCCATCATGGATGTTGTCGATGCTTTGCAGGCGCAAATCAACAGCCACGAAAGCTCCGGCAGCATCCCCGCCTCGCGCCACATCAACCTCACCACCAACTTCGGCTCGCCCGACAGCGCCGGATATACGGCCATCATGGCGCGGCGCGTCAACCTCAAACTGTCCGATGTCGCGCTGAATGATGTCCTTGATGCCCTCGTCAAACAGCTGGGCATCACCTACCACATCACCTCCACCGGTGTGCAACTCTCCTACTCCGGCAAGGACTTCGGCCCCATGGTGGAGCGCAGCTACACCGTCGCTCCCCACTTCTTCGATGCCGAGACCGAAAGCGATGACGACGAGGACAGCGACTTCAGCTCCTCGACCATCCGCGTACGCCGGGTCAACCCTGTGCAGGCGCTCAAGGGAATGGGCATCTCCTTCCCCGAGGGTGCCACGGCGCGCTACGACGCCGCCTCGCGCACGCTTACCGTGCGCAACACCCCCTACAATCAGGAGGAAATCGCCGAGCTCACCCAAATTCCGATGGAGGATCGGAACCAAGCCGTTGTCCTCAACATCATTGCCATGGAGGTCGGCGAGAAAGACCTCGAGGAATTGGGCTTTGAATGGCTGGTCAATCTCAACCTCGG
>JBJEVL010000191.1:0-9242 GCA_051884335.1 Akkermansia sp.
TGGAGCCGCCGCCGTTGGGGTAGTAGCGCTTGTAGAGCTCGTGGGCGGGGTGCGTGGGCAGGCTGGGGTGGTTGACCTTGGCCACCTGCGGATGCTTGGCGAGGAAGTCCACCACGCGCAGCGCGTTCTGCACATGGCGCTCCACGCGCAGCGAGAGGGTCTCGAGCCCCTGCAGCAGCAGGAAGGAGTTGAAGGGGCTGACGGTGGCGCCCTGGTCGCGCAGCAGGGTGGCGCGAATCTTGGTGACATAGGCCGCCGCGCCGCAGGCATCCGCAAAGACGAGGCCGTGGTAGCTCGGGCAGGGTTTGGTCAAGCCGGGGAACTTGTCGTTCTGCGCCCAGTCGAACTTGCCGCCGTCGACAATCACGCCGCCCATGACCGTGCCATGGCCGCCGATGAATTTCGTGGCGCTGTGCACCACGATGTCCGCGCCGTGCTCCAGCGGACGGAAGAGGTAGGGGGTGGAGAAGGTGCTGTCCACAATCAGGGGCAGGCCGTGGCGGTGCGCCACCTCGGCGATGGCCTCGATGTCCGCCACATCGCTGTTGGGGTTGCCCAGCGTCTCGGCGTAGAGCAGCTTGGTCTCGGGGCGGATGGCCGCCTCGAATGCGGCGGGGTCGGCGCCTTTCACAAAGCTGGTCGTGATGCCGATTTCAGGCAGGGTGTGCGCGAAGAGGTTGTAGGTGCCGCCGTAGATGGTGGAGGCCGACACGAGGTGGTCGCCCTGCCCGGCGATGTTGCGCACGGCGTAGTCGATGGCGGCCGAGCCCGTCGCCACCACCAGAGCGGCCACACCGCCCTCGAGCGCCGCCAAACGCTTCTCCAGCACATCGGCCGTCGGGTTCATCAGGCGGTTGTAGATGTTGCCCGGCACCGCGAGACCGAAGCGCCCCGCCGCCGTGGCGGAGTCTTTGAAGACATAGGAGGTGGTGGCATAAATCGGCACCGCACGCGCATCCGTAGCGGAATCGGGTTGCTCTTGGCCGACGTGTACTTGCAGGGTCTCGAACTTGTAGGACTTGCTCATGGAAGAAAAATCAGGTTAAGGTTTAATTCCTATCTATCCCGTAGGAACAGGCGCACTATACACCTGCCCGGGCAGGCTGTCAACAGCTTTTTGAAAAAATCCCCATTTTCCTGCGTTTTTTATAGGATTTTGTCAAAAAAGCCGCTTTTCGCCCCGAAAAACAAGGCGCGGCACTCCCGCCAACCCACGCAAGAGGCTTTCGTTGCCCGGCAATCCCGCGCATCGGTTCCGTCGCCCGGCGCTCCCGGCATTCCTGCGCAGCCGCTCCTTAGCCCGTCACCCCGCCTGCGCAGCGCTTCCGTCGCCTGCCCTGCGCGGGCAAGCCCGGCGCACCGAATAGCGGCGCGCCAAGGAGCTCCCGCCCTGCCCCTGCGCGGCGGGTCAATCGCCGGTGGGGGAGGTGCCGTGCATCAGGGCATCGGCAAAGCTCTCCGGCAGCCCGGTGCGCGCGATTTTCTGCCCGGCTTCGCGCACATCGTAGGTCACGCGACGCAGGTGCAGCAGGCGGGTTTCGGGGCAGTAGAGCGCGTAGGCCGCGCGCCAGTCGCCATCGCGGGGCTGGCCGACGGAGCCGGGGTTGATGAGCCAGCGGTAGCGCGAGGAGAGGTGCAGCGCAAAATCCCCCGTCGCACCGTAGACGACATCGATTTTCTCCACCCGCGTACCGTCCATGCGGAAGATACCCGCGCGGTGCGTGTGGCCGAAGAAACTGATGCCCGCGCGCACGGCGGCAAAGACCTTGGTTGCCTCGTTGACATTGGCGATGCGCCCCCAGCGCTTGGGTGCCTCGGGGGTGGCGTGCCCCAGCAGGCAGCCGCGCCACTCGGCATGGTTGGGCAGCGCGCGGATCCAGTCCACCTGTGCGGGGCTCAGCATATCCTGCGTGCGATCCATCATGGCCATGTAGATGGGCACGCCGAACACGCGCCGATTCAGCAGGGCGGCCTCGTGGTTGCCGCGCACCGCCGCCAGCAGCAGCGGACGCACCAGCCGGATGCACTCGGAGGGGTCGCCGTTGAAGCCGATGTAGTCTCCCAAGCCCAGCGCGCCCTCGGCACGGTGCGCCCGCATGTCGGCCACCACCGCCTGCAGCGCCTCGAGGTTGGCATGAATATCTGACAGGACTGCGACAATCACCGGCTCAGGACGCGTTGAGCAGCGCCTGCAGACGCTGCTTGAATTCAGGGATGCCCGCACCCGTTGCGGCGGATAGAGGCAGAATCTCCACCTTGGCGAAGCGACGGCGCAGGGTCGCCAGATTCTCCTCGGCGCGCGTCACGCCCTCCGAGAGCTCCGACGGGGTCTCGTCGTCCATCTTGTTGGCCAAGATAATCCAGGGGCGAGCCGCCAGCTCCTCGGAATAGAGCTTCACCTCGCGGCGCAGCGTCTCAACCGCCTCCACGGGGTCGTGCTCCAAGCCCACCATGTCCACCACGAAGAGCAGCAGGTGGCAGCGCATGATGTGGCGCAGGAACTCGTGCCCCAAGCCGCGGTTCTCCGCCGCGCCCTCGATGATGCCGGGAATGTCGGCCACCACGGCGCGGGCGTAGTCCTCGAACTGCACCATGCCCACCATGGGTTGCAGCGTGGTGAAGGGGTAGGAGGCCACCTTGGGACGCGCGTTGGAGATGGCGGACAGCAGGGTGCTCTTCCCCGCATTGGGGTAGCCCACCAGCCCGGCATCGGCAATGCGCCGCAGCTCGAAGAAAAACACGCCGCTCTCGGCCTCCGTTCCGTACTCAAACTCCAGCGGTGCCTGATTGGTCGCCGTGCGGAAGTGCCAGTTGCCGCGCCCGCCCTTGCCGCCCTGGCAGAGGACAAAGCGCTGGCCGGGCTCGGTCAGGTCCGCAATCTGCTCCAGCTCGATGCCCTCGCCCTCGCGCTCCAGCCAAGTGGCCTCCTGCATGGTTTGGGCATTGCTGCGGTAGACGATGGTGCCCGGCGGCACCTGCCCCACGACGGTGCGCCCGTCGCGCCCGTGCTTGCGGGCGTGCATGCCGGGCATGCCGTCGGTGGCAATGAGCTTGGGGTCGTAAAAGTAAGTGCGCAGGTCATTGGTGCCGGGATTGACCTCCAAAATCACGCTGCCGCCGTCGCCGCCGTCGCCGCCGTCCGGGCCGCCGCGGGGCACAAACTTCTCGCGGCGGAAACTGGCCAAGCCATTGCCGCCCTTGCCCGCACGGGCAAAAATCCTGATGTTGTCAACGAACATGGATTCATTCTACCCGATGCGTGCCCTGCTGGCAAGTCTATTGCGCCCGCCGGAAGCGTTCGGCTCACGGCCGCAGGGCGCCGCCCCGCCCGCGGCCTATCAGAAAAAGCGATGTTTGGTTGACAGGGGGCACCCTCGTTGCTACAATGACAAAAAGCCCCTCGCTATGCCGAAATCCATCCGCTTATTCGGTGCGGAAAACCGCGCACCGCAGCCGTCGTTCTACATGCCTAACCGTTTGGATGCCTCCGCCCTCGAGGTGCTGGTGCAAACACTCGGCGGTGCCGGAAACATCAGTTTTCTTGTCGAGGAATCTTTCCTGCCCGATGAGGGGATGATGCGCCGGATGCAGGAGGGCGAGGTGCTGCGCTTCCGCTTCCGCGGGGCGGATTCGCGCAAGTTGCGCGAGCGGCTGGTGGCCGAGATGGAGCGCGGGCGCGATGTGCTCTTTGTGCCGGGGCGCCCGGCTGCGCAGCCCGGCTGCGTCGCCGATATCCCCATGCCGTTCATGATGCAGCTGGGGGCGCTGCACATTGCGCCGGTGCCGCTGTTCATGGCAGCGTTCCGCAACGATGTGCACTACACCTTCTGCACCGATGGGGACTATGATTGGGCCGAGCTGCACATTCTGCCGCGCCTGGCTCCGGGGCCGCAGACGGGGGAGCGCCTGATGGAGGCGTGGATGGCCTGCGGCGCCGATGCCTACGCCCGCCACCCCCTCCTGAACACCTCGCTGGCGCGGCTGCTGGTGGAGGGCATGCGCCGCTATGCCCACATCGGGCTGGTGGACGGCATGGACGAAACCATGCTCCCCTACGGCAAGATGCTCGGGGTGGTGATGGCGCTGGCGCGCTGGCTGCGCAAGAATGTCAGCGAGCCGCGGCTCGGCATCCTGCTGCCCCCCGGCAAGGGGGGTGTCATCACCAACTACGCCTGCCTGCTGGCGGGGATTGTGCCCGTCAACATCAACTACACCTCCTCTTCCGAGGCTTTTGCCGCCATTGTGCGGCGCAGCGGCATCCGCCGTTTTGTCACGGCGCGCGCGTTCATGCACAAGCTGCCGCAGTTCCCCTGGCCGCCGGCAGACACGCTGATTCACCTGGATCGCACCCTCAAGAGCATCGGCATGGCGAAGATCGCCTACTGGGTCACGCTGGCCAAGACGGCGCCGATGTCCCTGCTCAACCGCCTCTTCCGGCTCGATGAACGCCGTGGGGATGACGAGGCGACCCTGCTCTTCACCAGCGGTTCGAGCGGCGAGCCCAAGGGGGTCAGCATGACCCACCGCATGATTATCGCCAACATCACGCAGCTGCGCAGCATTGTGCGGCTCAACTGCGGCGATAATTTCCTGTGCAGCCTGCCGCTGTTCCACAGCTTCGGGCTGACGGACTGCACGCTGCTGCCGCCGGTGCTGGGTTTCGGCATGGTGAGCTACCCCTCGCCGCTGGATGCCAAGCGGCTCAACGAGTTGGCCGAGAAGTACAAGTGCCGCTTCCTGGTGACGACGCCCACCTTTGCCCGGGGCATGCTGCGCCGCGCGAGCGAGACGAGTTTCCGCAGCGTGGAGTATTTTGCCGTGGGCGCCGAGAAGCTGCAGGCCGGGCTCGAGGCGGAGTTTTTGGAGAAACACGGCGTGCAGCTGCTGGAGGGCTACGGGCTCACGGAGGCCTCGCCCGCCTGCTCCTGCAACATGCCGGACATTGCCCCGAGCGGGGAGAATCCCTGGTATGTGCCGGGGCACCGCCGCGGCTCGGTGGGGCGCGTGCTGCCCGGGGTGGCGGTGCGCATCACGGACCCGGATGACGACAGCCGCAGCCTGCCCCTCTCGGAGCAGGGAATGGTGTGGTTCCGCGGCGCCAACATCTTCGGCGGCTATTTGGGACGCCCCGAGCTCAACGAGGAAATTTTCCGCGACGGCTGGTTCAAAAGCGGCGATTTGGGCAGCGTGGATCTCAACGGCTTCCTGACGCTGGGGGGGCGGCGCTCCCGCTTTTCCAAGATCGCGGGCGAGATGGTGCCGCACGAGGTGGTGGAGCAGGCGATCGAGGCCGGGCTGGAGCCCGACCCCACCTTCACGGGGCGCCCCATTGCCATTGCCGGCGTGCCCGATGCGCAGAAGGGTGAGGCCATCGTGCTGCTCTCCGCCGTGCACCAGACCCGCCTGAGCGAGGCGCTGGAGGACATCCGCGCGCGCCTGGTGGCGCAGGGGCTGCCGCGCCTGTGGTGCCCGCGCGAAATCATCCCCGTGGAGAGCATCCCCGTGCTGCCCACGGGCAAGCTCGACCTGCGCGGTTGCCACATTCTCGCCTGCGAGGCGCTCAACCTGCCGCACTGAAGCCATGGATCGCCCCGCCAAGCGTCCCGTCAATGTGCGCCGTCCCGAAATCATGGAAGCGGTGCAGGAGGATTTGGGCGAGTTCTGCAGCTCGCTGGTGCAGGATATCCGCGCCGCCGGCAATGTGTTGCGCATCCCCAACACTCAGTTCTTCCTGGCCGATTCCTTCGGCTTCTGCGACGGGGTGCGCCGCGCCATCGAGATTGCCTATGCCGCGCGAAGGCTCTTCCGCGACCGGCGCATTTGGCTCATCGGCGAGATTATTCACAACCCCGAGGTCAACGCCCGGCTCGATGCGATGGGGCTGCTCCGGCTGCCCTGGGACATGGGCGATCCGCTCTACCGCTCGCTGGGCACGGAGGATGTTGTCATCATCCCCGCTTTCGGCCTGCCGGTGCCCATGCGGCTCTTTTTGGAAGCGCAGGGCGTGCAGCTGGTCGACAGCACCTGCGGCAATGTGGTGAAGGTGTGGAGCCGCGTGCGCCAATACGCCGCAGCCGGGGTGACGTCCATCATCCACGGCAAGGCGCGCCACGAGGAGACGGTGGCGACCGCCTCGCAGGCGCGCGGCAAGGTGCCCGATGCGGCCTTCCTCATCATTTCCAACGAGGAGGAAGCGCATCAGGTGGCGGACTACATGCTGGGGCGCAGCACGCGCGAGGCTTTTCTCGCCCGCTTTGCCGACCGCTGCTCGGAGGGTTTTGACCCCGACCGCGATTTGCGCCGCATCGGCATCGCCAACCAGACTACCATGCTCAAGAGCGAGACCTCGCTCATCCAGGAGTTGCTGCGCAGGGCGGTGGTACAGCGCGACGGGGACGGGGAAAATTTCCACGCGTTCAACACCATCTGCAGCGCCACGCAGGATCGCCAAAACGCGCTGATGCAGCTGCTGGAGAAAAAGCCGGATGCCATGATCATCATCGGCGGCTACAACAGCTCCAACACCACCCATTTGGCGCAAATCGCCGCGCGCCATGTGCGCACCTACTTCATCAAATCGGCCGAGAGCCTCATCAGTGTCCACGACATGTGCTGCTGGGATTTCGAGAGCCGCTCGGAGCGACACTGCGCCCTCCCCGCAGGTGCCGGCGATGCCTCGCGCCTGCTGCGCATCGGCATCACGGCAGGAGCTTCCTGCCCCGACAACGTGATTGAGAGCGTCATCCGCCGGCTGGCTGAGCTGCGCGGCTATCCCCTGCCCCTCTGCTGAGGCAGCGCGGCGGCACACTCAGCGGGTCGCGTTGCCCGGCTCCTCCCGCGTTCCGCGGTGCATCTTGTCCAGCAGGCGCCGGAAGGTCTGCTGCTCGCTCGCCGTCAGCAGGGAACACAGGCGCTGCCCTGCATCGAGCTGCCCCTGCTCCACCCGCTCGGCATTGCGGCAATTCTCCTCGGTCAGCAGCACCAGGACCGAGCGGCGATCGCTCGGGCAGGCGGAGCGGGTAATCATCCCTTGTCGCGCCATCGAATCGACCATGTGGGTGGCCGCCGAAGGAGTCATGTGCATCACGCGCGCCAGCTCCGACATCGGCATCCCCTCGGGATGCGTGCGCGTGTAGCGCCGAATGGCCGCAAAGGCGGCGCACACATGGCGGCTGCGTTTGTGTTGGCGCTGGCGCTCCTCGCTGTGGAGCGCGCGGAAACCGGCTTGGCGGACATAATCCGCAATTTCATCGAGCATGTCTATCATATTGAGCAAGGAGGGAAAGCTCTGTGGAGATGTAGGCAAGTTCCTGTTCATAACAACCCGGGCGGAACGTATCACCCGATTCCCAAAGTGTCAAGACAATTATTCAAAGATTCAACTTTTACATCTCGTCAATAATTTTTCCGTGCCGCAAATAACATAAACGTAGTGTGGCAAGCCTGTATCGCATTAAATCCTCGTTATTTTGTCATAACAAGACCATAAAAGTTGAGAATAGCAACATTAACATCTTGCAAAAGGCTGCCGGAAAGGCTACCAATGAGCTTGGAGCTATGAACATGAAAAACATCACCCGTTACGATGGGGGCAAAGAGCCCAAGAAGGGGTTTAACGGCTACCGCCTATGCTTAACACGCAACAAGGAGGTTTTCGTTCGCTATTTCACCGACCGTGAGTACGGCAACGACAGGCTGGCCTTGGAAGCCGCTTTGGCCATGCGCGCCGAAATGGAGGAACAACTGGCCCTCGGACAGGGGGATGTCAGCTCGATTTTCGCCGCACACCGCAAGCCGCGGCGCAGTTGATGACAAACGTTACAGCGAAAAAACACCCGGGCGCCCGCTGTCATTTTTCTTGACAATGCGGGCGCTCTGTTGTACGCTGTCGTAGTTCCGAAGCGTGCTTCATATTAGCTTTTCGGCTACAACTCTCTTCCCCCGCGACCATGGACACGGACCAACCTCTGAGCTACATCATGAAGATGATTGTCGACCGCTCGGAAACTATTTTTGCGCAGCGGGCCGGGCATGTGGAATGCACGGCTCCTCAGGGGCGGGTGCTGATGTATCTGGAAAGCCGCGACGGCGGCGAGCCCGTGTCGCAACGCGAGCTGGAGCAGTATTTGGGCGTGAGCCACACCACGGTCAAGGGGCTGCTGCAACGCCTGGAGGAGAAAGGCTTTGTGCGCACCGCCTTTGACTGCGCGGCCGACGGCCGCATCAAGCACGCCTACCTGACCGACTACGCCCGACGCCGCCACAAGGAGCTGCGCCTCATCCTCCACGACATGGAGGAAGAGATGTTCCGCGGCTTCTCCGAAGAGGAGCGCGCGAACCTGCGCTCCGCCCTGCACCGCGTCTACGGCAATATGCTCCCCCCTTCACAAGCAAAATCCTGAATTATGTACCTGCGTTCCATCACTACTCTGAGCACTCTCATACTCGCCGCGAGCCTCTCCTACTGTCAGAAGGCCGACACGGCGGGACAGGGGCAGCAGATGCCCCCCCTCAACGTTTCCGTCATGAACATGCGGCAGCAGGATGTCGACCTCGTGTCCACCTGGTTCGGCCACCTGCGCGGCGTGGAGCAGGCGGATATCCGACCCGAGGTCAGCGGCAAGCTGCTGCGCCGCGTCTACGCCGACGGCAGCCTGGTGCAAAAAGGCGATGTGCTCTTTGAAATCGATCCGTCCTCATACCAAGCCACTGTTGACCAATGCGCCGCTGCGCTGGCCGCTGCGGAAGCGGCCGTCCTCCAGGCGCGCGCCGCCGACGACCGCGCCGGTCAGGACAGCGAGCGCTACGGCAAGCTGGTCTCCAGCGGTTCTGTCTCCGAGAAGAACTACACCGATGCCCTGCAAACCAAGAAAGAGACCGAGGCCGCCCTCGCCGCTGCTCAGGCGCAGGTGAAGCAGGCGCAGGCCGCACTCTCCAACGCCCGCATCAATCTCGACCGCTGCACCATCCGCGCTCCCTTCACGGGTCTGGCCTCCAAGTCGACGGTTTCGGTCGGTGACCTCATTGCGCTGGCCAACCCCACGGCGCTCTGCACCATGTCGTCCGTCGACCCCATCCGCGTCGACTTTTCCGTTCCGGGCAAACAGATGCTCGGCAAGGTGTTCCGCCCGGATTTCAACACCCTCACCCAAACCAGCCCCATTGATGAGTTCGACATCATTCTGGCCGACGGGCAGGTCTACGAGCACCGCGGGCATGTCGCCGCCGTGGACAGCGAGGTG
>JBJEVL010000192.1:0-9221 GCA_051884335.1 Akkermansia sp.
TCGTCGCCACGCCCGACAAGCGCTGAATAAAATTGAGCGCCGTGCGCTCCGCCCCCAAAATCGAGCGCGCCGAACCCTCAATACTCATCACCATCGCGCCCGGCGCCACCTGCTCCCCATCGTGCAAGTGAATCTCCACCCGCAAGGTCGGATCCACCGTGCGGAACACCAGCGCCGCCACCTCCGTGCCGGAAATCACCCCCGCCGAGCGTGTGCGCATCAGCGCCCGCGCCTGCAGCCCCTCCGGCACAAAGTAAAGCGAGGTCACATCCCCGTTGCCGAAATCCTCATCCAGCGCCAAACGCACCAGCGCCTCCGCATTGTCAGAAACAGAACTCATGCGCCCATCATAGCCCCCGCGCCCCGCCATGTAAAGCCGAAACACGCGAACGGATTATCCCTGCTGCGCCAGCACCTCGCGGGGGCGGCTGGGGCCCAGCGAGGGACCGATGATGCCGTGCGCCTCCATGAGATCCATCATCGCCGAGGCGCGACCGTAGCCGATGCGCAGGCGGCGTTGCAGCAGCGACGTGCTCGCCTTGTTCTCCGCAATCACCACACTCACGCAGCGGTTGTAAAGCTCATTGTCCTCCTCGCTCAGCCCCTTGGACGTCATGCGATCATTGTCGGGGGCGGGCGCGCCGTCCGCATTGTTCATCTCCGCCGTCACACTCTGCTCAAAATGCTGCTTCGCGTGCGAAGCGCAGAAAGCGATAATCTGCTGAATCTCCGCATCGGACACAAACGCCCCCTGCACACGCGTCAGCTGCGAGATCCCCCCCGGCGGCAGGAAGAGCAGGTCGCCGTTGCCCAGCAGATTCTCCGCCCCCTTCGTCTCCAGAATAATGCGGCTGTCCAGCGGGCTCGCCACCTTCAGCGCAATGCGGCTGGGGATATTCGCCTTGATCGTGCCCGTCACCACGTTGGAGCGCGGCGTCTGCGTGGCGGCGACGAGGTGAATGCCCGCCGCGCGCGCCTTCTGCGTCAGGCGGCTGATGTAGTTCTCCAAATCCTCCTTCACCTGCTGCATGAGGTCGGCCAGCTCATCGATGATGATGACCACATAGGGCAGGCGGCGCGGCAGCGGCTCGCCCGCATCGAAATCGAACTCGCCCTGCATCTCCTCCTCCTCGTCGGGCAGGTCGCGCCCGTCGTTCGAGTCCTCAATCTCGCGCACGATGTCGCTCGCCACATCGCTCTTGGCGTAATAATCCTCATCGACCTCCTCCTCCGGCACCCCGGTGTCGGGATCCTGCATGGGATCGCGGGCGTTGAAATCCACGAAATTGCGCACCCCCACGCGGCTGAAGAACGAGTAGCGCTTCTCCATCTCGTTGACCGCCCAGCGCAGCGCGCCGATGACGCGCGCGGGATTCGTCACCACGGGGCAGGCCAAGTGCGGCAGCTTGCGGTAGGGCTGCATCTCCACCACCTTGGGGTCGACCAGAATGAGTCGCAGCTCATCGGGGCGGAACTTGTAGAGCATGGAGAGAATCATGCTGTTGATGCAGACGGACTTGCCCGAGCCCGTGGTGCCCGCCACGAGGGTGTGGGGCATGCGCGCCAAATCGCCGATGACGGCGTTGCCGTACACATCCTTGCCCAGCGCCACGGGGATGTGCAGCTTGGGGTTGCGGAAGGCGGGCGATTGCAGCAGCTCGCGCAGGTAGACGGGGGTCTTGCGCGCGTTCGCCAGCTCGATCGCCACCGTGTCCTTGCCCGGCACGGGCGCCAGAATGTTGATGGAGGACGAGCGCGTGGACTGCATGAGGTTCTTGTCCAAGCTCTCGAACTTGCTCATCAGCAGCCCCGAGGGCGGGAAAAATTCGTAGCGGGTGATGGAGGGACCGCGCGTGATGTCACCCGGTGTCACCTCGATGCGGAAGCTGGCGAGCGTGTCGATGATGCGCTGCTGCATCTCCGCCATCTCCGCCCGCACCGCCTCGTTCATCTCCTCCGAAATCGGCTCGTACTTCAGCAGCTCGTAGGGCGGCAGGGGATAGTCGGGCTCCTGCGGGCGGTCGTCCGCAGCAGCGGCGGGCAGGGGGCGGGGCGGGGCGCTCGGCTCGGTGCGGCGACGGGCGGCGGGGCGGGGCTCCTCCTCAGCAGGGGTGCGGAGCGGAGCGGGGCGCGGTGTCTCGCGGCGGCGCGGGGCGGGCTCGGCAAAGGGTTCGCAGTCGTGGTCGGCGGTGAGGGCGATTTCCTCCTCCACCTGCTCCATGAGCGTGAGCAGGTTGGGACGGTCGGCGCGGATGGCGCGTCCCCCGCGCCGCGGCTGCGGGGAGGGGGCAGCGGTCGGTCGGGGCGGCTCGGGGCTTAGCTCGGGGGCAGGCGCGGGACGCAGCGGCTCAGCCGGCAGCGCGTCATCAAAGGAAGGGACGGGGTCGGCAAGGGGCGCGAGCTCGGGCGATGGCTCGACCACGGAGGCGCGTGCAGGCTCCGGCTCGGCGGGAAGCGCATGCCGCTTTTCCCACAGGCTGCCCCGGCTGCGCGGCGGCAGGGTCGGGCGGGACTCGGGAGCCGCCTCGGGTGCGGGAGCCATGGGCGCGGGGGTCGGGGCGGGGGGGGCAGAGGGTGCATTCTGCTGCCAAGCGAGCTGCTCGGCCTGCCGGCGCTCGGCGCGCTGCTCGCGGCGAGCGCGGCGCCACGCGGCGAAGCGGCGGGCGTCATCGGCCACACCCTGCGCAAAGCTGCGGAAATTCAGGCGCGCAAAGTAGAGCAGGGCGCACCAATGCGCCGCCACCAGCAGGCAGAGCGCGCCCGTCTGCCCCAGCAGCGGCTCCAAGAGACAGTCGCCGTCCAGATAGCCCAAGTAGCCCCCGCTGCCGACGAGACCGCGCGCCAGCGCCCAGCGGCTCAGGCCGTAGGGCTGCACCGCCAGAGCAGCGCAGGCGCAGAGCACCAGCCCGAGCAGTGCCGGGAGCTGCCCGCGCCGCGCCGCGCGCGGGTTCAGGAGCAGGTCAAAACCCAGCAGCAGCCCCAGCAACGCGGTGTAGAGCGCCCCGGCGCCCAGCAGCCAATAGAACATGCCCGCCGCGTAAAGCCCCACGAGCCCCAGCATGTTGCTGCAAGGCTCGGCGGGATGCGCCGTGGGGTGCAACCATGCCCAGCTGACTTCCTCCGCGCGGTAGCTGATGAGCGCCCCCAACAGCAGGACACTCAGCAGCACCAAAGCAAAGCCCCGCAGACGCACGGGCCACGCAGGGGGCTCGGGCAGAAACTCGGGGCTGTCGGGCATCAACTCCATCAAATCGCTGCCCGATTGTAGGCGAGAGCTCCCCCCGCGGCAAGCGCAAAGTGCGTTCTATCCCCCGTTCCTCCCCGCGCAGCAAGGGCGGGAGCGCCGCAGCGCCCCCGCCCCCGGTTCATGATTTCTGCGTCGGTTGTCAGAAGTTCACGCGGTAGCCGAGCGTGGCGTTCACGTTCGTGTAGTCCGCGCGCAGCTCCAGCGAGGCATCGGCAAAGATGTTGCCGCCCTCGCCGCCCACGGGCACCGTCAGCCCCGCGCCGAGCTCGAAGCCGACAGCGCCGCTCTCCGCGCTCTTCACGCTGTGCGTCGGCAGACCCGTGCCCACCAGCGACACCTTTGTCTCGCCCTCGCGATCGCCCGCGTCTGCCTTGAGCAGCGCGCGCATCTCCAAGATGGAGGAGCGGTTGTACACGCTCTCGCCCACGATGGTCTGCATGCGCGCACCCAAGCCGAAGCTCACGCGCGTCAGCTCCGTGTCGTCCACCTTCAGCCCCACGTTGCTGCCGCTCTCCATGTAGCCCTTGAGCGTGCTGTGCGTCACCGCCACGTTGAACACAGGCTGCAGGCAGGTGGTCGCCTCCTCGTCCAGCGCAAACACATAGCCCACCTCGTAGAGCGCGCCCAGCATGCTGCCGTCCGAATCGCCCTTGACCTTGACCCCGTTGACGGTGCGCTCCAGGCGCGTGTCCGCCAGACCGGCGGTCGCCACGAAGGCGTGCGTCCAGCGGTGCTTGGCGTAGCGGGCAAAGGCGGTCAGGTAGTAGGTGTTCAGGTCGCCTGTGGCGTGGTCGGTTCCCTTGGAGTCGAAGTCGCCGTAGAGCGCGCTGAAGGCCAGGCCGCAGGTGAAGCTCGGCGTGCAGTCAAAATCAACGCCCGCAGTGCCGCCCCAGCTGCTGAGCTTGTAGCCCGGCATGCTGCCGTCGCTGTTGAGCGCGCGGTAGTCGCCCTCAGCGTTGATCCAGGCATTGACGTAGGGCATCTTCTCGTGGATGACGCTCTGGTTGACGCCCATGGTGGTGGTGCGGTTGCGGATGGACTCCAGGCGGCTCTCCACCGTGCCGGCGAGCGCGGCACCCATGGTCGCCACCGAAGCGCCGGAGAGCGCCTCGCCCAAGCGGTTGGCAGCCGCGCTGTCGCCCGCTGCGCGATAGGCTTTCAGGGTGTCGACCACATCGGCCAAGTCGCCGGTCAGGCGGCTGGCCTCGCCGTATTGGCGGTCGGCATTGGCCGTGCGGTAGGCTTCATCGACCATGGTGAGACCTTCGTGCGCCGGGCCCTGCGCCGTGCCCAGCTTGGCAAAGCTGTTGTCGATGACGGTCACGGTGCCGTTGGCGTTGTCTTGCAGCGCATAGAGGTTCACATCATCCAAACGCTGCTGCAGGTAGGCCGCATCATCGACGTCCAGTTTGGTCTGAGAGCCGTTCTCATAGGAGACGAAGGTGTACTTGCCGGGGGAAGCCAGCAGCTCCTGCGCAACCTGTTCGCGCGCGGCATCCGTCACATCGAGGGTGACCTTGTCGCCCTCGGTCGCCGCGTTGAGCCCGCCCACGGACAGCGTGTGCGTCGTGGTCGAGATGCCCGAGATGGTGTCGGTCGTCAGCTCGCGGATGTAGCTGGCGGCGGAGGGGTTCATGCTGCTCAGGTCGAGCTTCCCGGCGGTGATGCTGCCGGCGGAGTCATAGATTCCGGCGCTCAGCGTGCCGCTCACGGTGATTTTCCCGCTGTTCAGCACAGTGCCCGTCACCGTCAGATTGGCCGGAGCCTCCTCGCTCCCTACCTTCAGATGACCGCTCGGAGCCTGCACCTCCAGTTCGCTCAGAGTGGTGGAGTTGACCAGAGTCACGGTGTTCTCCACCGGCGGCAACGGCTCATCATCATCGGTGTCGCTGAGCAGGTTGATGGCGTACGGCGCATTGCGCAGCGACAGGTAACTCAACCCCGGACAGACAAGCAGCTTGCCGGCGGTGGAGTCGCCGTTCACGCCCGTCAGCTTCGTGATGGTGCCGTTGATGACCTGCAGCTCGCCATGCTCACTGCCGTTCTCCCCGGTGGCGCTCTCCACCTCCACGGTGCCGGTCGAGTTCAGCGTGTCGATGTATGCGCTGCTGTCGTTCAGAACCCTCAGCGTGCCCTCATTGTTCAGGGTGCCTGAGCCCTCATGATTGTCCTGAGCCACGGTCAGCTTGCCGCCGTCCTCAACGCTCAGCGTGCCGCCCTCATATACCGCCACCAGGTCACTCCAAAGCCATCCTTCAGGCACGCTCGACCCCTGTTCGATGGGCTCAGCCTGACCGATGATCAGCTTATCCTCAACTGCGGTGATGCCGTGAACCTCGGTGATATTGGCGATGGTCAGCTGGCCTCGCCGCACCAACAGTTCTCCCTGCGTCACAGCGGGATCATCGCCCGTAGCCTTAATGGTCAGCTTATCGCCCAACCAAGTGTAGGATTGCGTCTGCCCATCTGCGGCGATATCCACCACAACCTTCGGTGTGGTGACCGGTGTGGTCTCTGTGCTTGCGATGATCACGGTCGAGGATCCCGTTCCGGCGAAGTTAATCTGCTCTTTCGGATTCAGGTCCGGTGTCCAGGTGTTCCCGGTCGGATCCGGATCACCTGTGCCGCCCCAGGTCGCTCCCTTGGTCTGCGACACCAACAGAATCGTCGTGTCGTCGCTGCTGCGCTCGAGCGAGTAGTTGTACATACCCGAGCCTTTCACCATGGTGGTCTCGTCGGTAATCGTGGTGCCGTTCAGCGTCAGCTTCAGATTTGTCCCCAGGGTCCCGTCCGTCAGCGTCAGCAGGGTGATGCTATTCCCGTCGCCTGTATCCAAAGTCTGCAGCACGTCGAGTTCGGCGGTGATAGCCAAGGTGGCGAGACCGCTTTCCGGATCGCTTGCCAGGTTCAGAGCGTTTGCACTCAGCAAAGCGTCGGTCAATGTCCCATCAATGCCCGTGAGCGTCAGCGCAGACGCCGTCAGCTTTCCTTCCAGCTCCAGAGTTGTGGCGGCACCCAAAACCACCTGACCTGCCGTCAACGAGACGAGGCTGTTGGTTGTGCCGGCCGCGAGCGTCAGCGTGCCGTCGCCGAGGTCGAGCGCGCTGCCGGTATTGCCCTTGAGGTTGCCCGCCGTGGTGGTCAGCCCGGCAGCCGTCACCGTGCCGGCGATCGTCAGGGTGCCCTCGCCGCCCTTGGTCAGGGAGCCGTATGTCGTGACTTCTTCACTCGTCGAGCTCAGAGTCACGTTGCTCAGGGTGATGTTGCTCGCGCTCTCCTTCACCGTGATGCTCATGTCGCCGCCGGACAGGGAGTTGCCGTACTGAGTGATCGTCCCCGCGCCCTTCACGCTGAGATCCTGCGCCTGCCCCAGTTCCAGGGTGCCGCCCACCTCGATGTCAAAGGTCGTCACCGAGGCATCGGCGGTCGCGGCGCCCGCATCGTAGCCCGTGGCGCCCTCCTTGGTGCTGACGGTCGAGTCGGCGGTGATCAGGTAGGTGTCCAGATGCGTGAGCTTGACTTCCTTCAGCGTAATGGAGCTTCCGTTGGCCCCCAGCGCAAACGCAGAGTTCGGATTGACCTCGACAGCGGCGTTGCTCGAGGTAACGGTGAAGGTGCGTGTCGTTGTTCCGTCTACACCATAATCAAGAGAGGAGGCTCCCTGCACGAGCGTGAAGACATTGGTGTCCTGCAAGAACCCGTTGTTGCCGTTCGAGCGGGAGGGAGTGCTCGTCGAGCTCACCTCCATGTAGCCGACATCAATGGTCAGACCGGACACCGTAAGCGTTACCGAAGCAGAGGAGGGCGGGGTGCTCGCTCCATCGCTCGCCCCGTCATCGGAGGCCTGCACCACGGGCTGCTCGACCGTGATCAACCCGGCGATGGTTGCATTCGTGATAGTCAGCGTGTTGCTGCCCGCGACCGTCACCCCGCCGATGGTGGCTTCCGAGCTGTTGATGGTCCACGCGCATTGCGAGGTGTCGAGCGTGCCGCCGCTGATGACGGTTGTGAAGCCGCCGTCGATGCCGGTCTTGCTGGCGGGCGGGGTAGCCGAGGTATCTGCCGTGATGGTCAGCCTACCCCCGGTCATTTCAAAGCGGTTGCTCGGTTGCTCGTTTGCTTCGGTGATTTTTCCTGTCGTGACCTGTCCGCCCTCGCTCAGGATCAGTTGACCGTAGTAGTCCTCAAGATAAACCGAATGTCCCAGACTAAGGTTCGCGTTCCCGGTGTTGACCGCAGCCCCGCTGCCGACTCGAAGGGTCGTACCGCTCACCAGCGCCAAACCGCCCGTGGCGTTCAGCTCCGTTCCGGAGCCCAGCAGGAGGTTCAGCTTTCTACCGTCATTCCATCCCTGGCCGTTAATCGTCGTTACCTGCGACTGGGTGCTTGTGAATTCCAAATTATAGCCGGAGATGGAGACCTCTTTCGTTCCGTAGGCTGCGTCAGCGCTGAATGTGTATTCAGCCGCTGCGAGTTGTACGGTTCCGGCGGAGTCCGCCGTCAGCTTCTTCAGGAAGTTGTCAAGGTTGTTTGCGGCCGTCAGATTCTGCGCTGTGGCATCCAGCACGGTTCCGGAACCCAGACTGATGGTGAAATCCGTCGTCAGGTACAGGCTTGCCGCCGCTGCGGTGATGGCGGCGTAGGTAACGGTGCCCGTTTTTTGCTGGTAGACCGCATCACCATACAGACCGGCCGCATAGTAACCCCCGTCTGTTGCCTGCGCGACGGTCTGTTGCTCGCCATATTTGACAACAGTTCCGTCGTTGGCCGTGATGCTGCCGCTGCCCGTAATCAGCTTGTACAGTGTGGTCCGGAAGCCCTGACTGTTGGCGGTGTCGGTCCAACCCGGGTCTGATGCGGTGGTGTAGGTGCCGTTCCGATCAAAGGTGATGGTGCCGGAGAGGGTCAGCGCATCGGTCACGTTCAGGGTTTTTTGCACCGTTACGCTGCCGCTGCCCGATTGCGTCAGCGCAGCGTTGTTGCCGCTCAGCGTGGTATCTCCGGCAAGCACCAGCTGCCCCGTGGCGGTGATGCTGCCGTTGATGGTGGCGTTGGTGAGGGTCACCACCTGCGAGCCTTGGACGGCAACGCCGCCGACGGTGGCATCGGACATCCCCCATGCGGCCTCATTCGCCACCAAGGTGCCGCCCGTGAGGGTGACGCCGATGCCTTCGGCAATGCCGTCCGCCGAGGTCAGCTCCAGCGTGCCGCCGCTCATGGTGAAGCTTGTGCCCGTCGCCGTTCCCGCCGTGCGCGCCAGCTTCTTGGCTTTCAGCGTGCCCTTGGTGAGGGTCAGGGAGGCGTTCGCATCAAGCTCCAGCCCCCCATCGCCGGTGAAGGTATAGGTCGCTGTGTCATTGGTGGCCGTAAAGGCGGCCTTGGCGCCGGACTGCACCCAGAGCTTCGAAGCGCTGATCGTGTCTGCGTGGAAGGTGACCCCGTCGTTGGCTTGCGTGGTCGTCCCCACGTTCAGATAGAGCGCCCCGGCGGTAGCGACAATGCTGTTGTTCACGTTCGTGGCGGCCCCGGCATAGGTAAGATTAACTGTAGCAGCCGCATTCTGTTTATATTGACCTGTCCACGCAGATGTATTGCCGTTAAACAAAAAGTTAAAATTCTTGCCGGTAGCTACCCAAAGCGTACCGTCGCCACTGACCGTATTCCCAAAAACGTAGGTACTGACCGGGGTTTGGGTGGATCCGTCTGTTAGCTTCAGAGCGTAGCCACCGCTATCTGCATCGGAGTTCGTGAGACTCAGCGCCGCGCTGTGGGTCAGGGTGGCGTTGCTGGTCATCCAGCCGGAAACACCTTGAAGAGTGACCGTTCCGGTTACTCCGCTAAGATTCAGATTGGTATACGTTCCCCCCTTCAGTGTCAGGGAGCCTGTTACGGGGATAGCAGCTCCCCGTAACAGGCTCCCTGACACTGAAGGGAGCCTGTTACGGGGATAGCAGCTCCCCCCCAGTTGACGGTG
>JBJEVL010000193.1:0-2182 GCA_051884335.1 Akkermansia sp.
CGCAGCTGCACCTGTTCCTCGTCATCCAGCTCGCCGGGGTGCTGCGAGCCGTAGAGCACGGAGCAGGCCAGCGTACTCTTGCCGCTGCCCGAGACTCCCGTCAGGCAGGTGTACACCCCCAGCGGAATCTCCACGGAGAAATCGTGCAGGTTATGGCACTCGGCGCCCTCGATGCGGATGCAGCCGCGCCCGCGCCGCCGCTGCCGGGGCACGGGGATGCGCCGCGCCCCGCTCAGGTACTGCCCCGTGAGCGAGCGCGGTGCGTCGGTGATGCCCTGCGGCGCGCCGGCATACACCACCTCGCCGCCCAGACTGCCGCTTTGCGGCCCCATGTCCACCAGATAGTCCGCGGCGCGCATGACGGCCTCCTCGTGCTCGGTGACCACGAGCGTGTTGCCGCGCTCGGCCAGGCGGCGCATGGCTGCCATGAGCTGCGCCGTGTCGCGGGCGTGCAGCCCCACCGTGGGCTCGTCCAGCACAAAGAGAGTCTCCGTGAGCGCCGCGCCCAGACAGGTCGTCAGGCTCACGCGCTCAATTTCGCCGCCCGAAAGCGTGCGCGTCAGGCGATCCGCCGTCAGATACGCCAGCCCCACTTCGCAGAGGTAGGCCACGCGGCTGCGCAGCTCGCGCACGCCCTGCGCCAGCGAGCGGTCGCCCTGCGCCGCAGGCAGCACATGGGCATCCAGCCAAGCCAGCAGCTCCTCCATGGGCAGCGCCTGCACCTGCGGCACCGTCAGCCCGCCGATGGTGAAGGCCAGCGCCTCCGGGCGGAGCCGCCCGCCCCCGCAGGCGGGGCAGATGCTGTACACGCGGTAGTAGGCGAGAAAGACGCGCACGCTGAGCTTGTGCGCGTGCTTCTCCATGTCCTCGAAAATACCCTTGTAGCCGTACCAGAGCCCGGCATCGTAGGCGCTCCACACGTCGAGCTCGCCGCAGTTGCCGTTGAGCACCCAGTCCTGCTCCCGCGGCGTCAGCTCGCACCAAGGCGTGTGCATGCGCACGGCCTTGCACTTCTTGTTGACGCGCACGAAGTCGCGGTAGCACTCCGAGAGCGTGGGCGAGGAGAGCATCTTCAACGCGCCGTCCGCAATGCTGCGCTCGGGCAGCAGCCCCTTGGCGTAGTCGTAGGTGATGGAGCGCCCGTAGCCCTTGCAGCAGGGGCAGGCGCCCAGGGGCGAATTGCCCGAGAAGAGCCCCGGCACGGGTTCCAGCAGCGGCGACCAGTCGCAGCGGTGGCAGCGGGGAGCCTCCCAAGCGCCGTCCGCGCGGCGCAGCACCGTCTCGGCGGCGTCCTGCCCCAGGTGAAACGCCGTCTCCAGCGCTTCGATGAGGCGGGGACGGTTCTCGGCGCTCAGGCGCACGCGATCCTGAATGACGCACCAGTCCCCCTCCCCGAGCTGCTCGGCGCTCGCCCGCTCCAAGCGCAGCGGCTCCCCCGTCGCCCATAGGCGCAGGTAGCCCTGCGCCGTCAGGTTCTGCCGCATCTCCTCAAACCCGCCCACGCAGGGCGTGCGGAAGCAGACCAGGACTTCGCCCCCCGCCGCCTCGGTCAGCAGCGCATCCGCCACCCCCTGCGGCGTGGCGGGGAGCACCACGCGCCCGTCGGCATCGCGCCCCACCGCCAGGCGGGAGAACACCAGCTTGAGGTACTCGTTGATGCCCGTCATGGTGCCCACGGTGGAGCGCGAGTTCTTCACGGCGTTGCGCTGGCCGATGGCGATGGCAGGCGGCACATTCTCCACCGCCTCCACGGCGGGGCGCTCCATGCGGTCCATGAACTGCCGAACATAGGGCGAGAAGGTTTCCACATAGCGGCGCTGCCCCTCGGCGTAGAGGGTGGCCATGGCCAGAGAGGTCTTGCCGCTGCCGCTGGGCCCGGTCACCACGGTGATGCGCCCCAGCGGGATGTCGATATCGACCCCCTTGAGGTTGTGTTCCGCCGCTCCGCGGATGCGGATGTTGCTGTCTGCCGATGGCTCTGCTTGCATGGCGCCATTGTAGCGCAGAGCTCCGCCGCAGAAAAGCCCCAATCGCGGCCGCGTGTCTCCCACAGATTTTCGAGCGAGCAAACTGTAAGCCGGTACCGTTTCTGCGACAACTGCCGTTTCGCGCGAGGGGGACAGTCCCCCAATGCCACTTTCTCCTTGGACTCGGCCTGTAACCCCCTCTCTTGTGTATCTTG
>JBJEVL010000194.1:0-2179 GCA_051884335.1 Akkermansia sp.
CCACAGCAGGCGGCGGTTGCCCTCATCGCTGTCGAGGGCAATGCCGAAGTGCGGGCTGCCGTGCTGCGCCAGCCGCTCCAGGCGCGAGGCTCGGGGGGAATGCAGGCTGAGCGCGAGGCAGAGCGCCTCGAGCAGGCTGGTTTTGCCCTGCGCGTTGTCACCGAGCAGCAGGGCACCCTCTGCCGGGATTTCCCAGCGGAGGGTGTCGTAGCAGCGAAAGCGGTGCAGTCGCAGAGCCGTGAGCATGGCGGGGCGCTCAGGGGCGGGTGGGGAGCGCGCGGATGGCATCCATCACATAGCGACCGACGGCGCGCTGCGCCTCGCGTCCCTTGGCGCGGAGCAGCTCATCGGGGATGCGGATGGGGTCGCCCACGGTGAGGGTGATGGGGTGGCGCTCGATGCTCTTGCGGTGGATGGGCAGGCACTCGTAGGCGCCGTCGATGCGCACGGGTTGCACGGGCACGCCCGCGAGTTTGCTGAGGATGAAGCCAATGCCGGGCATGGCATCGTGAATGGCGCCATCGGGGGTGCGGGCACCCTCGGGGAAGATGACGACGCGCTCGCC
Organism: Akkermansia sp.; assembly: GCA_051884335.1. Taxonomy (GTDB): domain Bacteria; phylum Verrucomicrobiota; class Verrucomicrobiia; order Verrucomicrobiales; family Akkermansiaceae; genus Akkermansia. Next base: position 566 of record JBJEVL010000194.1, read on the forward strand.
GCGGCGCACCGTGCGGATGAACTCCAGCAGGTGGGCGGGGTCGGGGCGGCTCTGGTTGATGGGGATGCTCTCCGACATGTACATGATGCCCTTCAGCAGCCGGGAATCCGTCCACAGGGTGTGGCGGGCGAGAAAGCGCACCGGGGTGTCGAACAGGTAGCCGCCGATGAGGGGCGGATCCAAAAAGCTCTGGTGATTGGCCACCACGATGCTGGGCCCTTCTTCGATGAGCTTGTCGCGCCCCAGAATCTTGATGTCAAAACAGGCGGGAAGTGCGGCTCGGAAAAAGCCGTGTCCGATGTGGTAGAGAATGCCGGCCATGGTGCGGGAAATATCAGGAGTGTGCGGAAAGTTTGCGGCGGATGTCGCTGACGATGAAGGCGACGACCTGCTCGATGCTCATGTCGGAGGTGTCCACCAGGAGGGCGTCATCGGCCTGACGGAGGGGGGCGCAGGCGCGCGAGCTGTCCTTGCGGTCGCGCTCGGCGATGGAGTCGGTGAGCCCCTCGGCGGCGCGGCGGGCGGCGCGCACCTCTTCGCTGGCGGTGACAAAGTATTTGTAGGGGGTGTCGGGGAAGACGACGGTGCCGATGTCGCGTCCTTCCATCACCACGGCCTCGCGGGTGTTGTACTCGCGCTGTTTGGCCACGAGCAGCGTGCGCACGGCGGGAATGCCGGCCACGGCCGACACGTTGGCGTTGGTTTCCGGGGCGGTGAGTTCATCGCGCAGCACGCGCCCCTCGTACAGCACGGTCGAGACGCTTCCCTCCTTGCCGAAGGACAGGGGGAGCTCGGACAGGGCAGCCTCAACCCCCGCATGGTCGCTCGGCGCAATGCCGCGTTGCAGCAGGCACCAGGTGACGGCGCGGTACATGGCGCCCGTGTTGATGAAGGTGTAGCCGAGCTCGCGGGCGATGAGCTTGGCAACGGTGGATTTGCCCGAGGCTGCGGGCCCGTCGATGGCAATGGCAGGGGGAAGTGACATGGAATTCGGAAAGGGGGGGGAAATCAATCAGCGGCGACGCTTGGTCTTGGTCTTGCTCTTGGCGCTGTCCTTTTTAGCTGCTTCGGCCTTGCGGCGCGCTTCTTCTTCGGCGGCTGCTTTTTCGGCGGCGGCTTTTTTCTCCGCCTCCGCTTTGGCTTTGGCGGCTACGGCGTCATCGTAGCGCTTCTGCGCGGCCTTGAGGTCGCGCTCGGCCTTGGCAAGCTCCTCGTTCTTGGCGCTGCGCTTCTTCTCGTTGTTGTTGTATTGCTCGCGCTTTTTGGTGATGGCGTAGGCGTTTTCGGCGACATCCTTCTTTGTGCCCTTGAGTTTCTGCTCCAAGGCGGCTACATCGAGTTGGGCCTGGTGGAGATTGGTCTGCACGGCGCTGACCTGCTCGGTCTGCCGGTCGGTATCCTCCCGCGTGGGTTGAGCCGCCAGCGCGTGCCGCGCCTGCGTGACCCGATGGTGTTGCACCCCGGCGGCGAGCACCGAGCCCAGCGCCAGCACCGCAGCTCCCGTGTTGATGAGAATGGTCTTGTTCATGGCATGTGCGGGCTGTTGTTATTTGGAGAGGTCGGCGGTTTGCTTGTCCAGCTCCTTGATTTTGTCGCGGAGCTGCGTGATTTTGG
>JBJEVL010000195.1:0-2171 GCA_051884335.1 Akkermansia sp.
GGCGGGGTTGTCAAGAGCGCCGCCGAAGCCGGATGGGTTACCGCGCAGGGCGACAATTCGACACAATACGCCAATAGCCCCTCAACCTCCATGACGGAGGGACTCCGCTCCGGCGCCATCACGGCCGGAAGCCTTGATCGGCTCATCGAGAGCGGCAGCGCCATGGCCTACGCCCAAAACTCCATGAGTTCCGCCAAAGCACCGGGTATCTTCAGCATGCGCGGTATTTGGAATGCGGGCGATGTCACCATGATTATGCGCGGGCTCTCCCAAAAGAAGGCAACGGATGTTCTCTTCAGCCCCCGCTTCGTCTTCACCCCCGGGGCTGAGCAGCAAGTCAGCTTTGCGAACGTGCGTGAACTGTTCTACCCGGAGAGCTATTCGGAGCCGCAGGTGCCGCAAAACACCGGTGTCGACGGCTGCGTTGTCGCGCCGGCCCATCCCGAGGAATTCACCCGCTTCGGCATGACGGAAGAGGATGTGGTGGGCGGTATCGGCTCCATCGTTCAGGTACACAGTGCACAGGTCTCGCCGGACGGCAATGTCGTCACCGTTGCACTGACCTTCACCATCAACGAGTTTGAGGGCTTTATCAACTGGGGCAGCCCCATCACGACGGCCATCACCACCCCGTCCGGCAATGTCGGCATTCAAATGGTCAAACTGAGTGAGAACCGCATTCTCAAACCCCTCTTCAAGCGCCGCATGGAGAACACGAAGGTGTCGGTCGCTCCCGGTTCGGTTCTCGTTCTGGGCGGTTTGCAGGAAGCCCAAAATATCCGCTTCGAGGACAAACTGCCCGTCTTAGGCGACCTGCCCCTGGTCGGGCGACTTTTCCGCTCGGAAGGCACCCAAACCGCGCGCAAGGCTTTCTTGGTTTTCATCAAAATCGATCTTGTGGATCCGACCGGCAAAGATCCCAACACGGGTAAGCGCCCCACGAATGAAATCGGATCACTCTAACTGAATGAAAACGGATGACTCCTCATCACCAACACCCGGAATCGGAAGATAATGAGACGTCGCAGGTGCGTGGCATTCTCAATCGCCTCAACGACGAAAAACCCTCACACGAAAGATCGCGCGAACTGGTGATCCGACCGGACGGAACCAAGGTCTATCGCGTCACCAAAAGACGCCGCGTTCTCATCACCGAGAAGGAAAAGCGCCGAAGCGGACGAATGGTGTTTCTGAAAATCCTGATGGGGCTTGCCCTCGTTGTTGTGGTCCTGCTGGGCATTCTCTCCTACCGCATGTCAACGATGACCGGCAAAAATTACATCGAAAGCCGGATCAGCGAGTTTCAGCAACATTGGGGAGCCGAAAACATCACCATCACCGGGGAGGGAATCAACGGCACCACCCTGCGACTCAATACTTTGGTGGCAGAGTTCCCGAAGGATGCTCTCATCCGGCGCGTCGAGCTGACCGATATCTCCGCCGAGCTGGACACCCTTTCCTTTTTCTCCACGGCTCTGCGCGGCAACGAGCTCAGCATCGCCCGCGCAAAGGTTTATCTCAACCCTGACGCCCGTCAGCTGAGTATTCCCCAAGCATCCGGCAGGGCACTTTGGTTTTTCCGGCGCATGAAGTGCGACGATCTCAATCTCAGCATTGGCTCTCCCGAGAATGCGCCTGTACACATCAAAAATGCCCCGACCTATTTGTACTACCCCCGCCCGGGCAACTTCGACAACGCCTCCGTCATCCTCAGCGGGGGCACCCTGCATCTGCGGGGCATGCGCCCCTTGCACATCGCCGAAGCTAAACTACTGCTGAGCGGCCAGATCATCAGCGATTTTTATGTGAAGGGCAGCACCACAGCCAGCACGAACCTCCCCGAGCAGGAGCGCGACAAAATGCTCATCAGGGGGCATTTGGACGCAGACGCTGCACTGGCCGGTCCCTTTGAATTCGACTCGGATAACATTCCCTTCTCGAGCTTCACCAACAGTCGTTTGGAGGGGATTTTCTCCGCGAGAACCGTTGCCCAGGCTGTCAGCAACAACCACTCGCAGGCTCACATTCTTCTGCCGCTCGACCTGAACGAACCTGAGTTCAGCGGCGTCTTCCACCTCAAGGACATTTGCCTGACCGGCTTTCCCGCCCAAAGCTGCCTGCTCGAACACATCAACTCCTCCAAGCGCAGCAAGTACCAGCCGGCTCGCATC
>JBJEVL010000196.1:0-9094 GCA_051884335.1 Akkermansia sp.
AAGACCTCACCTGACTATTATACCGTCGTTTTTGCCAGTGATGCGCGCGGCATTCTGCCGATGACCGTGGCCGCCTACTCCCTGTTGGAACATGCAGCGCCGGGAACGCACTACGATGTGGTCGTGCTCAGCGACGGCATCGGCCCGGAGGAGCGCGATTACCTCGGGAAGCATTTGCGCCCCGTCATGGACGGACATCAGCTGCGCTTCATGGAGGTGTCGGAGACGCTGCCCAATGACCTGACCCTTGGGTGCCGATGGCCCCGCGTGGCGTGGAGCCGCATCTTCATCCCCACCATGCTGCCCGAAGTATCGAAGGCTCTGTATCTCGACATCGACATTTTGGTCTGCGATGACCTCCGGGAGCTTTTTGAGACGGATCTGAGCGGCGCCTCGGCGGGCGTTGTTCTGGAGCATGTCTCCCACGAAGGCTCTCATTTCAACGAGCGTCTGGGGATTCCGCAAAGTTGCCCCGGCTACTTCAACAGCGGTGTCATGCTGATGAATCTCGACTTCTTCCGCAGCCACGGACTGATCGACAAGGTTGTTGCCTTTGCCCGAAGCCACGCCGATGTGCTGAGCTCGCCCGATCAGGACGCGCTCAACGCGGTGCTCTGCGACAGCCTGAAGCGCTTGCACCCGCGCTGGAATTGGCACGATGGGCTGACGCGGATTATCCTGCGCGCCAATCCCAAGGCCGCGCTGTGGCGCGGCAACACGCCCCCCAAGGCTTTGGAGGCGGCCCTGCACCCGGGTATTCTGCATTATCAGGGCCCCTACAAGCCCTGGCGCTACAACCACCGTTTGGAGCGCCGCCGCTACGAACAGACCATGCTGCGCGCGGCGATTGTCGAGCGGCTCCCGCTGCCGGGATTTAACATCTCCGATGCGCTCAAGCGTTTCTTCTACACGCCGCTCTATGCGCTGACATGGTATCGTATCCGCCGCTTGGCCAAGCGCTTCGGGGTTGTGTGAGGAAGCTGCCCCTGCGTATGTCCGGGTCCTGGCAAGAGCGGCTGGTGCAATGGCGGGAGCAGGCAAAGGCTCTCGGGAGCGAGTTGGTATCGCCGCAGGGACGGCGCGAGGTGCGGCAGACGCTGACGGAGCGCACGCGCCGCCTTCGGCGCCGGGTGGTGGCTTGGCAGCGCAGCTCCGAGCTTTGGGAGCCCTGCGCGTTCTACCTGGCTGAGGAGCGCCGCCTGCGCAGCCGCCTGCGCGAGTTGCTGCGCCTGCCGCTGTGGAAAATCCTGCTGACGGCGCGCGCCTGCACCGAGCAGAGCCGCCGCTGGGAGGATGAGATGGACGACCTGGTGCGCCATGCCCACGAGTGCCCGAACTGCCGCGGCACCTCGATGCAGCGCTTTGCCGTGCGCCGCGAGTTGCGCCTGCGGCGCGATGAGCTGCGGCGGCGCCTGCTGCCCGCGCGCTATGCCAAGTGGATTCTGCTGGCGCTGGTGCCGCTCTGCGGCCAGCTTTTCATGCTGCTGTTCCGGCACCTGCTGGGCTAGGGCGGGCGCCGTTTATCGCCCGTGGTAGTCGTTCTCCACGGAGAGCGCCAGCAGCTGCCAGTCGGCATCGCCGCCGTAGCGCAGGCAAAGTCCTTTTCCCACGTCGGCATCAGGCATCTGCGCCAGCCGTACCGAGCCTGTGTAGGGCTCGCTGCCGCCCCCCGGCAGCATGATCACATTGAAGCTCTCCCAAGTGGGCGAGGCGGCGGACTTGTAGTCGAAATCCAGCGCGCTGTTCTGCAACCGCAGGCGCACGCGGCTCAGCTGGCGCACCGTGTGGAAGCTCGCGGCGCTCTCCAGCGGCAGGGTGTTGAGCTCGGAGTAGTAAACGGCACCTACCAGCCAGCGCGAGCCGGGTTCCGCCCCCGGCAGGGTGAGCGTGCCCTCGGGCGATACGACGGCGCGGATCTGCTGCTCCCCGCAGCGCGCCGACACCTCGCAGCCCGCCCAAAGCTCCAGACCGCAGAGGGTTTCATCCTCTCCGACCGTCATCTCGCGCGGCGCATCGACCCACTGTCCCTCGGCGCAGAGGCGCTCGAGCGTCAGCGTGCCGCTCGTCCGGTTGCGGATCACGAACCACACTTCGTCCTCATCGGAGTCGCTGTCGGGGATGGAGGCGATGTGGAGCACCTCTCGCCCGGGAAATTGCATGCACTGCCAAGCCGTCACCTGCTGCTCCAGATTCATGGTGAGCACGGCTACGGAGCCGTCCTGCATCAGCAGCCACAGGCAGAAGTTGGTGCCGCGTTGCAGGCACCACTCCCTGACCCCGGCGGCAAAGAGGTGCTCGGCCAGCAGACTGAGGTCGGCAGCGGCAAAACCGTCCGATTCCAGTTTGTAGGAAATTTCGCGCAGCCGCTTGCCGCCGCGCTGGATGAAGAGCACGGAGTTTTCCACCGCGATGACGGGTAGCCCGGCGCTGCCCACGGAGGATTGGCGCACAAAATTGGCCGAGGAGGCTGTGATGGCGCCGCCGTCGCTAGCGTTGAGCGCCCATTCGCTTTCCGAGGTGCCCATGAGCAGCTGGCGCGCGGCGCACATCCAGGTGATGCGGCTTTGGTCGTCCGAGGAAAGCGTCAGGTGCAGGGCATCGGAGTCTCCCGAACCGACATAAAAATCGTCGAAATCATCGACCGTGCTGGCCAGCAGGGTGGTGGGCAGCCCCGGGATGCCGCCGAACCACAGTCGCCCTTGGTGGAAGGCGGAGAAGGAGGGGTAGCCGTTGGAGATGCCCATGGCACCGAAGCTCCAGTCCTTGGTGACATGGCTGCCCTGCAGCACCAGCGCGCGACTGACGTTGCGCGCCTTGACATGGTGCGCATCGATAAACTCGGTGATGAGGAGTTTGTAGCTCCGTGTGCCGCTCATCGCGGTGAAGTAGACAAAGGGTGAGCAGGAGAGTGCATCGCCGCTGCGCCAGACGAGCGCCATGCGGCAGGGACGCTCCTCCGAGCCGCTCAGCGCCCAGTTTTTACGCTCGGCGTAGCCGCTTTGCTCGAAGAGCTTGATGCGTTCCCAATCCCAAAGCAGCGGCTCGTAGTCGACGCTGGCATCATCGTAGCTGCGCCACAGCTCCCACTGCATGTTCCATGTCCCGGTGGTGTGGAGCTCCCAGTCGCGGTGCACCTCGCAGGTCTGGAAGGTTTCCATCAGCATGTAGCCCGGCATGAAATGCATCGGGTAGAAGCGCGGATTGGAGGTTTGGACGTAGTTAGAGGTGAAGTAGGTGCGGATGCAGGTGTAGAACTGGTACCAGGGATCATTGCTCGTCTTGTAATAGACTACCTTGCCGGCTGCAACGGCCGTGGTGGATAGGTCGGGCATAGCGATGGCCCCGGTCGCAATGCTGCGGTTGCGGAAATAGGTCTTGGTCGGCAGCTCGATGTTGGTGACCACATATTCGTTGTTGGCCATCTCCGGCGTGAAGATGATCTCGCTGTCATTGGGGAGCTCCAGCGTGACCACGTCGGAGTTGTACTGGTAGCGAATGGTCAGCGCGACATCCTGCCGCCGATAGGTGGCTCGCGGGTAGGGATACAAATCCGGGGTTTGCAACCTCCACAGGGTGTTCTCCAAGCGGGAGAGAACTCGGGGGGCGAGGGTGGGGCAGCAGGCGTAGACCGTGTCGTTGATTTGTGTCAGGCGCAGTGCCGTAAGCTGCTCGGCGCTGACCCACGGGGTTTCCAGCGCGTAGGGGCTGCCGTCGCGTTGCAGGCGCTGCCCCTCGCGGTAGACCCACATTTGCCCGGGCACAAAGACCAGCATGAGGGAGTCGCCGCGGGCAAAGGAAAAGGCAAAGAGACGCACGTTTTCGCCCTCGAGTCCGTCGAGCTGCTCCACCTGCAATGTGCCACGGCGGCGGCGTACGCCGCCGTAGGGCAGCACCATGAGGTTGCAGATGCGCGCCGCCCCGCGCTGGTAGGCCTGCAAATCAAAGCGACATGCCAGCCACGGCGACAGCTCGCCCGCTGTAAAACCCAGTACATGGGGGACTTCTTGCATGCCGAGGGTGTAGCACCGTCCTCCCCCTCGGCGCAAGCCGCGACCGCCGCCGCGCAGGCGCTGCCCCCCGTCGGGCCTCTTAGTTCGCCGGCGCCGGACAGCGGGGAGTGCGCGCGGCGATGAAGGCTTCGAGCTCCGCCAGCGCGCGCCGCTGGGTCGGGCAGGCGCGGCGCCGCGCACCCAAGAGTCGGCTGCACTGCTCGCGCCCCGAGAAGCGGTAGGTGGAAAGCCCCAGCCGCCGCAGTTGCTCCAGCCGCTGCTCCAAATCGCTGTAGAAGAAGAGCGGCATCGGCGCCTCCCCGGCCAGCTGCGGCAGGTCGATATCCACGGGGGGGGGCTGCACGCGCAGGTGCTGCGCGATGCGCGGGAGCCCCATCTGCTCCAACACCTCGCGCAGGCGCGCGAAGAGGTAGGACAGCGGCACACTGCCCAGCGGGCAGTCACGCTCCAAGTAGAGCATGACCCCCTGAGCGATTTCCGCGCAGAAGGGCAGCCGTACGCCGGCCGCCGTCGCCGCCTCGTGCAGCACACTCTCCAACCAAGAGCGGTCGTAATCCGAGACAAGGCACGCGCCGACCTGCAGGGGCGGATGTTGTGTCAGAGCGCAGAACATGGTCGTGATCAGAGGTTCAGTTTGCGTTGCAGCGGATCCTGCACCGCCTTGACCTCCATGCGGCGCACCAGCTCGATAAACTCATCCACCGAGCGGAATTGGCGGTAGACGGACACATAGCGGATGTAGGCCACGGGGTCGATGCCCTGCAGCTTTTCAATGACCTTCATCCCGATGACGTAGGAGGGAACTTCGCGCTGATGGTCGCGGTGCAGATCGGAGATAATTTCATCCACCGCCATGTCGAGCCGCTCCATGCTGACGGGGCGCTTTTCGCAGGCCTTGATCATGCCGCTGAGGATTTTTTCGCGGTTGAGCGCCTCGTGCATGTTGTCGCGCTTGAGCACGCGCAGCTCCGTGCGCTCAATCTGCTCATAGGTCGTGTAGCGATAATTGCAGCGCAGGCACTCGCGCCTGCGGCGGATGCAGGTGCCATCCTTCGACATGCGCGAATCAATCACCTTGTCATCCATAAATCCGCATTGAATGCATCTCATGCCCCCCACGCTACCACAAGATGTGGCAGCATCCAAGAAGAAATGCTCCTTTATCTTGATTTTCGGGCATTTGCAGCATGCCCGCATGCTTAACTTTTCCGAAAGGTCGTTCCCGCTGCCTGTTCGCGGGCAGCAGTTCTGCCGCAGGACGCCAGCGGCAGTAATCCTGCGCATCCCGGTAGGACATCTGCACCACGGGATGCGTCTCCCGCCCCGGCGGTGCTTGCCGACTGCTCCAATCCGCGGGCGCTGCATGCTTCGGCGACGCCTTGCATACTCCGCGCAGGTGACCGGGGCGTAGGCGATGGAGATGTTCTGCGCCGCGTCGAGCAGCGGTAGGCTTGGATCAGGCGCCGGGTCTCCTCATCCAGCTCGGGCCGTTCTTGTTCGATGGTGGTGCTGTGGCGGTGCATGGCTGCCCCGACCGAGTCCGCAGCCCGGCAGGGGAGGACGACAGCAGCCATCGCCGGGGCGAGAGCGGTGAGCGGAAGGAGGGTGGATGCTTTCATCGGCGTGGTGAGGGTCGGTGGCTGCCCCTCCGCATGGAAGAACGTATTATCGGCGCCTGCGTCAACAGGCGAAGCGTCGCGGGCGCGCGCGCAAATGGCTTTGCCCCGCAGCCGGCGCTTGCGTTCGGGGGCGCTTGTGCTATGATGGTGCTGTGAGCGATGCGGCGGAACAGGCAGCGCCCTCCGGGGGCGAGATGAGCCCGGAGCAGAAGCTGGCGTACCTGCGCGAGCGGGCGGCACATTGGCGCGCGGCGCAGGCCTTGGGCACGCTGCGCGGCACGATGGTGTTTGCCGTGGGCAATCCCCGCGCGCAGATCATGCTGGTGGGCGAGGCGCCCGGCAGCGAGGAAGAGCGCCTGGGCGAGCCCTTCGTGGGGCCGGCGGGGCAGCTGCTCAACAAGATTCTTGCGGCGATGGGGCTGCGCCGCGAGGAGGTGTACATCTCCAACGTCTGCAAGTGGCGCCCCTCGATGGGGGAGCGGCAGGGCAGTGCCAACCGCCCGCCGACGGCGGAGGAGCTGGCGGCTTCGCGCCCGCTGATTCTGGCGGAGATTCGTGCGATTCGCCCCCGCTGCCTCGTCTGTCTGGGCGCCAGCGCGGCGCGCGCACTGTTGCAGTGCGAGTCGGGGGTGGGGGCGCTGCGCGGGCGCTGGGCGGAGTGCCAGGGGGTGCCCGTGCGGGTGACTTACCACCCGAGTTACCTGCTGCGCAACGCGGCGCTGTCGGCTCGGCGCGCGGTGTGGGAGGATATGCTGGCGGTGATGGAGTGCTGCGGCATGCCCGTCAGCGAGCGTCAACGGCGTTATTTTTTGTCATGAGGTGCGTGGGCTTATTGTTGGGGGCTGTGCTGCTGCTCGGCGCGTGCCGCTGGCACTCGGCGGACCTGCTGCGGCGGGCGGCGGACGGCGAGCCGCGCGCGCAGTACGAGTGTGGCCGCTGCCTGTTGACAGGGCAGCGCGGCTTTCCCCGCGATGCGCAGGCGGCCTTGCCCTGGTTGCAGGCGGCGGCGCAGGCGGGCTTACCGCAGGCGCAGCGCGCGCTGGGGCTGTGCTATGAGCGCGGGCTGGGGGGCGAGGCTTCGTCTGCGGAGGCGCGGCGCTGCTATGCGGCGGCGGCGGAGCAGGGGGATGCCTTGGCGGCCATGGCCTGCGCCCTGCTGGAGCTGCGGACGGGGCATCGGGCGGCGGCGCTGCGGCGCCTGCGCCACTGGGCCGATGAGGAGGAGCTGCCGCAGGCACAGTTGCTGCTGGGGGAGCTGGGGCTGGCGGGGGGCTTGGGGCGCAACAGCACGGCGGAGGGTGTGCGCTACCTGCGCTATGCGGCGATGCAGGGCAGCGGGCAGGCCTGTGTGCTGATGGCGCTGTGCTACGCGCGGGGGCTCGGCGTGCCGCGCGATGAGCGATTGGCGCGGGGATGGTTGCAGAATGCGGCGGTGACGGAGGCCGAACTTGCGGATGACGAGCCTGCCGGTGAGCCGGGCTAATAGTTGGCTAACAGTCATGGCTCGGCTCGCGGCGGCTGTGTTATAGTGGGCGGCGCTATGGAGTTTCTTGTGTCGGCGGGCTTGTTGGCGGCGGTTCTGGGCTGGCTGTTGGGGGTGTACCGTCGGGTGGAGGAGCTGCGGCGCGGGGTGGAGAGTGCGCGGGCTTTGTGGCTGGCGGACACGCGCCGCCGCAATGACTGTTTGGGCGATTTCGAGGCGGTGTTCACTCCGCTGAGCGGGGAGGGGAATGCCGCCCTGCTGGAGTTGCTGGAGGCATCGCGTCTGGCGCTGACGGCGGAGCAGGCACCGTTTCCGGAGGCGGCAGAGGGCGAGCCGCGGTTGCGGCGCTGCCTGCGCGGAGCCTTGTCGGAGGCGGAGCGCTGCGAGCACTTGCGCCGCCATGAGCGCTTGCAGGTGCTGGGCGGTCACCTGCGCACGGCGATGTATCGCCAGGAGCAGAGCGAGCGTCTGCTGAGCCGCGCGGCGCGACTGTACAATCTCGCGCTGGAGGAGCCGCCGATGCGCCTGCTGCGGCATGCGCTGGGCTTTGAGCCCTGCGTCCTGCCCCCTTGGCTGCAACGCGATCGCCCGCCTCCCGACGGGCGGGCAGGCGGGCGATGAAGGCGGCAGAGCCGGGGCACTCAGGCCTCGGGAATCTCGCCGTCGGGGTAGATGAGCTCCTTGGGTGCGGGCTCGATGCTGCGGATAGTCATCTTGACCTGTGCGCCGCCGATCTCGACGGGCAGGCGCAGGCTGTCGCCCACGCGGTGGCCGATGAGCTTGGCGCCCAGCTTGGAGCTGTAGGAGATGATGCGCTCCTCGGGCACGGAATCCCAGGCGCCGAGGATGGTGTAGACGATTTCCTGCCCCTTGTCGGTGCTGAAGGTCACTCGCGTTCCCATGCCCGTGGTTTCGCAGGTCGCGCCGCTGAAGTCGGTCGGCGTGGCCGTGGCCAGCAGGCGCGAGAGCTCCTCCGAGCGGCGCATGAGCACCTGGCGCGTGGCCTTGGCATCCTGGTAGCCGCCGTTCTCGCGCAGGTCGCCCTCGGCGCGGGTGATTTCCAAGTCGTGCTTGTTCTTGGGGATGCGCACGTTGACGATGTCCTCGTACTCAGCCTTGCGGGCGGCGAAGGAGCGCAGGGAGACGTAGAGGTTCTGCTTCTCCTTGTGCGCGGTGCGCGCCAGCACGATTTCCTGCAGCGAGGGGTGCACCTTCATCATGAGCGCCAGCAGGGCGTTGCGGTGCAGCTCAGAGATGGCGGAGCAGTCGTAGATGGCCTTGGCAAAGGGGCGGGCTTCCTGATCGGAAAGACCCGTGACCAAATCGGGCGCCAAATCCTTCTCCTTCTCATCGATGAGCATGTTGCGGAGCTTGAGGGCCTTGTTGGTGCCGCCCTCGGTGTTCTCGGCTTCGATGGCGTTGATGATGGCCGCGCCGAGCGCCATCTTGGTGCGCTCGAAGAGCTCCTGCGCCAGCCCCTTGCGCTCCTTGCAGATCCACACCAGCACCTCGGGCTTGAGATCCTGACGCGAGATGCCGTTGGTCAGGTCGGAGAAGAGTTGGTCTTTGGCTCCCTTGGCGATGATGAAATCGGCGGCCGCCCCGGTCACCTTGGCTCCGCCGAACAGGAAGATGTTGATGACATAGGGCAACCAGCTGTCGCCCTGCGCCTCGGGCAGCGCCTCGAAGATGCGGTGCTGGCGGGCGGTGGAGAGCTCGCCGATGAACTTCACGATGTTCTCCGAGCTGATGTTGCGCAGCTTATCGGCCAGCCCGGTCATGCTGTCGACGCCGGCCTCCGTCAGCGCGGCATCGAGCGCGGCGCGCGCCGCGGCATCGCTGCTCATGGTGTCGAGAATATCATCGCGGATGATGATGAGCTCCAGCACGCGCTCGGGCTCAAAGGAATGTTCGGGGCGCACATGCGCCTCGATGTCGGCGATGAGCTGCGCGGTGATGGCGGGCTCGTTCTTGAGGATGTC
>JBJEVL010000197.1:0-9072 GCA_051884335.1 Akkermansia sp.
TGCCGTTGGCAGCGCCCTCGCCGGAATCCATCGCCACGCTCGGCTCGGTCCAGGTCTTGCCGCCGTCGCGGGAAACGACCGCCGCCACGTCAATATCGGCGCAGAGGTCGCCCTCGTGGTTGTAGCGGGCATCAAAGACACCGATGAGCGTCCCCTTTTCGGTGCGCACCATGCCGGGAATGCGGAAAGCCTTGCAGGCGCGGCCGTCCACCTTGCCACCCGGCACGGCGACCATGTAGCCGACGGCCTGCTTGATGGGAGCGGCATCGGTCACGGACATTTTCTTGCCGCCGAAGCTGACGCTGACGGGCTCAATCTTGATATTTGAGCCCACGCTTGCCTTGGGCGAGGGCTGCACCAAAATCCAGAGCTTATCGTGCTTGGTGGGGTCTTTTTCGTTCTTGCGGTCGGCACCGGGCACCATGCGGCAGCTGATGACGGTCTTGGCCGAGGGCTTAGCGGTGCCGAGCGCCTCGCCGAACTGCAATCCCTCAGCGTTGCCGTAGTGAATGCTGATACTGCTGATAAGATCGGGTTTGGGGACTTTGACGGTCACCGACTCGGGCAGATCCTCGCCCCCCTCCAAGATAAGGGCACCGACAGCGTTCTGCGCGGCACCATGCAGAATCGGCATGGGAGCGGGCTCCTGCATACGCACGGAACTCACCTCGGCCCAAGTAGGCACGGTGAACAACAGAGCAAAGAGAGAAAGTGCTTTTCGCATACGCCTGATATTCTACCAGCTTTTGCACTCCTGTCAACGATTCTTTTGCCTTTACACGCACGCGGGCATGGGGTAGTATCGTGCCGTTGTCCGGCTCGCCGTTCCCCATCGTTGATTCCAGATTCCTACAGGTTATGATGACTGCTGCGCAGATTCGCCAAAGCTTCCTCGATTTTTTTGCCGAGAAACAGCACACGATTGTCCCTTCCGCCTCGCTGATGCCCCAAAGCCCCGGTCTGCTGTTCACCAACGCCGGCATGAATCAGTTTGTCCCCTACTTCCTGGGGGTGAACACCCCGCCGTGGAAGCCGGCGCGCGCCACCGACACGCAGAAGTGCATCCGCGCGGGCGGCAAGCACAATGATTTGGAGGATGTGGGGCAGGATTCCTACCACCACACGTTCTTCGAGATGCTGGGCAACTGGTCTTTCGGCGATTATTTTAAGAAGGAGGCCATCGCCTGGGCATGGGAGTTGGTGGTGGAGCGCTGGGGCTTCCCCGTCAACCGCCTCTACGCCACGGTGTACTGCCCCGACAAGAGCAAGGGCGACCCCGGCGAGTTTGATCAGGAGGCCTATGATGCCTGGGCAGCGCTGTTTGCCGCCAAGGGCATGGATCCCAAGGTGCATGTGGTCAACGGCAACATGCACGACAATTTTTGGATGATGGGCGAGACGGGTCCCTGCGGCCCCTGCTCGGAGCTGCATGTGGATCTGACCCCGGCGGGCGACACGCAGGGCAGCTTGGTCAACGCCGGCAGCGACAAGTGCATCGAGATTTGGAACCTCGTGTTCATGCAGTACAATGCGGAGACGGACGGCTCGTTCCGCCCCCTGCCCGCCTGCCATGTGGACACGGGCATGGGCTTTGAGCGCGCCTGCGCCATGATGCAGTGCACCCGGGGGTTCACGGACTTCTCACGCCGCGTCTCCAACTACAGCACGGATGTTTTCCGCCCGATTTTCGCGCGCATCGAGGAGCTGTCGGGGCGGCGCTACGCCGACCTGTACCCGCAGGATGCCGCGCCCGAGCAAAAGGAGCTGCTGGCCGAGAGCGTGGCGTTCCGCGTGATTGCCGACCACATCCGCACGCTGTCCTTCTCCATCGCGGACGGCATCCTGCCCGGCAACAGCGGGCGCAACTATGTGCTGCGCCGCATCCTGCGCCGCGCGGTGCGCTACGGTCGCACTCTGGGGCTGGAAAAGCCTTTCCTCTCCGACATCGTGGACACGCTGGCGGCCGAGATGGGCGGCACCTTCCCCGAGCTGGCGGCGCGCGCAGCGGTCATCAAGGAGACGCTGCTGCGCGAGGAGACGAGTTTCAACGAGACGCTCGACCGCGGGCTGGAGCTCTTTGAGCGCGAAGCGGCGGGCGCCGGGCGCATCAGCGGCGAGTTCGCGTTCAAGCTCTACGACACCTACGGCTTCCCCTTCGACCTGACGGCTCTCATGGCGCGCGAGCGCGGCATGGAGACGGACGAGGCGCGCTTCAACGAGCTGATGGAGGAGCAGCGCCAACGCGCCAAGGCGGCGCAGAAGAAGCAGGTCGTGCGCGCGCTGGATCTGAAAACCGAGCAGGTGACCGCTTTCACCGGCTACACGGAGGATGAGACGACCGCCCGCATCACGGAGCTGCACGAGGAGGGCGATTTGCTTTACATCATCACGGACAAGACACCGTTCTACGCCGAGATGGGCGGTCAGGTGAGCGACGGCGGCACCCTGAGCTTGGGGGGCGATTCGGCTCCCGTGCTGGCGGTGCAGCAGATGGGCAAGGCACGCGCGCACCTGATTGCCGCGACCGAGGGGCTGCGTCCCCGCGTGGGCGATGCGGTGCTGCTGCGGCTGGACACGGCGCGCCGCCGCGCGCTGGAGGGGCACCACAGCGCCACGCACCTGCTGCACAAGGCGCTGCGCGCGCTGGTGAGCGAGGACATTGCCCAGCAGGGCTCGCTGGTGGAGGTAGACCGCCTGCGCTTCGATGTCAACAGCGCCCCCATTGCCAAGGCCGACCTGCGCCGCGTGGAGGAGCTGGTGAACCGCTGGGTGGACGAGGATCTACCCATCGACTGCCGCGAGTACCCCATGAGCGAAATCCGCCGCCACAAGGAAGTCTGCCAGTTCTTCGGCGACAAGTACGGCGATGTGGTACGCCTGGTGCAGATGGGCGGCGAGCCCGGGCTCTTTGACGGCGTGTCCATGGAGCTCTGCGGCGGCACGCACGCCGCGCACACGGGAGCCATCGGGCTCTTCAAGATCAAGAGCGAGGGAGCCATCGCCAGCGGGGTGCGCCGCATCGAGGCGGCCTGCGGCAGCGCCGCGCTCGCCCTGGTGCGCGACATGGTGGAAGCGCGCCGCCCCGAGTGCCGCGACGCGCTCGACAAGCTGACCCGCGCCAACGCGCAGCTGGAGGCGCTGGGGCAGGCACCCGTGCCCGTGCCCGCCGATCCCGAGCCCTACGGCGCAGCCGCCGAACAGGCGCGCGACATCGCCGCCGTCAACGCCGCGCTCGATGCCTACCAGGCCGCCTGCGAGGCGCTGAAGGAGGCCGCCCCGGAAGCGGAAAAGCGCCTGAAGAAGGCGATGGCTGCCGCCGCCGCTTCGATGGCGGATGCCCTGCTGAGCGAGCAGCTGACGGGCGCCAACCAAGTCATCTGCGCCGAGGGCGGCAATGAGCTGCTCACGGAGCTCTTCAACGGGCTGCGCAAGCGCCACTGCGAGGCCGCCATCGTGCTCGTGGCTGACGACGGCGCGACGCTGTCGCTGGGTGCCTACTGCGGCGCGGCGGCACAGGCTGCCGGGCTGAAGGCCGGCGAACTCATCCGCAGCCTCGCTCCCATCGTGGGCGGCAAGGGCGGCGGCAAGGCCGACATGGCGCGCGGCAGCGGTCGCGAGCGCGCCGCCAAGGATGCCCTGCTGGCGCAGGCGCAGCAACTCTTGGGCTGATTCTTCCTTCATCCAACACACACTCCCCCCCTCATCATGAGCAAAAACCAACCACCGGTCTATCCCGATGAGCCGCAAATTCCCCTGCTGCCCAACATGCTGACAGCGGGCAACCTGCTGTGCGGCTTCTTCGCCATCCTGACGATTTTCAAGGGCATGGCCTTTGAAAACGGCAGCAGCGAAGCCTTCCAATACTACCAGCAGGCCACCTACCTCATCTTTGCTGCCTGCATCTTCGACCTGCTGGACGGTCGTGTGGCGCGCCTGTGCAAGTGCGACGGCCCCTTCGGTCGCGAGTTCGACTCCATCGCCGATGTCATCTCCTTCGGCGTAGCGCCCGCGCTGCTACTCTCCAAGGCCGTGCTCTTCGTGCTGCCCGTGGACTACCTCGGCTGGGCGGTAGCGGTGCTGTATTTCCTCTGCGCCTCGCTGCGTCTCGCGCGCTTCAACTGCATGGCTGCCGCCCCCAAGAAACCCAATCAGAGCATGGATTTCGTGGGGCTCCCCGTGCCGATGGCGGCGGGCGCCGTCGTCAGCACCATGTATCTGGTCATCGACATCACGGCGCACCGCGACCTCATCATCCCCCTGCCCTTCCAAATCATCATGGCGATGATTATGGCGCTCGTCTCCCTGCTGATGATGAGCCGCGTCATCTACCCGAGCTTCAAGCATGTGAACTTTGAGAAGCGCGGCACCATCACGGCCATCCTGCTGACGGCGGCGGCGCTGTGCTGCTTCATCGTGTTCCCGTGGATTGCCCCGGCCGTCATTTTCCTCTGCTACCTGCTCTACGGGCTGGTGGTGCGCCCCCTGCTCTCGCGCCGCCTCCGCCGCGTCATCGAGGTGGACGACGACGAGGATGAACCCAAAGAAACCAACGAACAATGATTAAGCTTGTCGAACTGACGACGCCGACCTGCAGCGTCTGCAAGATGATTGCGCCCATGGTCGCCAAGACGGTGGCGGAGTTCCCCGCCGACCGCTTCTGCTACTACAATGTCAACGCGCTGGAGGGACAGGGCAAGGCGCTCGCCGACAAACACGGCGTGCGCAGCGTGCCCGTGTTCTTCTTCCTCAACGATGCCAACGAAGTGACCTACCGCCACGACGGCCCCATCACCCCGGCGCTCATCCGCGAGAAAGTGCAGGCGCTGCTCTCCTAATTCCCCGCCGTGCCCGCCGCCCGCATCAGCTGGCTCGACTTCTGCCGCGTCTACACGGCCTTCATGGTCGTGCTGCGCCATGTCGACCGCTGGTTTGTGGGCAGCCCCTCGGTGAATTATGTGGTCGACCTGTTCAACTACCGCAGCCTGATTTTCTTCTTCTTCCTGGCTTCGGGCTACTTCAGCCACCGCCCGCAGCAGGGGCAGTGGCTGGACTTCCGCCGCGCGCGCACGCTGGCCGTCCCCTATGTGTTTTGGTGTCTGCTGGGCTTCGTCGTGGTCTACACCCCCGCCATCGCCGCCGGGCAGTGGGGCTGGCTCACCCTGCCCAAGCTGGCTGCCGAACTGGGGCTCACATCGTGGTGCTACTGGGAGTTCTCCAACGTGCCGCTGTGGTTCCTGCGCACGCTCATCATCTTGGCCTTCTTCGCACCGCTGCTGCACCGCCTGCCTGACAAGGTGCTGCTGGTGCTCGCCCTGCTCTGCTTCGCGTGGAGCGATGTGCTCTGCAACGTCGATGCCGAGACCTGCAAGAGCCACGGACTGCCCCGCCACGCGCAGGCGTGGCTGCCCTTCCGGCTCTACGAGAGCGTGCTGGCGGCGGGCTTTTTTGCGGGCGGCATTCTGCTGCGCCGCCTAGCGGATGCCGAGCGCCTCACCCGGCTGGTGAACGCCTACGCTTGGCTGCCCGTGGCGGGCGCGCTGCTGCTGCTGCCCGCCGTGTTGGGCTGGAGCTTCTACCCGCCCGTGCAAAGCAGCGCGCTGGTACTGCTGGGCGTGCTGACCACCCTGAGCATCGGCGCGCTGAGCATGCGCTTTCTGCCGCGCTTCGGGCGCGCCGTGGCGGCGCTGGCGCCCGCGTCCTTCTTCATCTACGTCACGCACTACCCCATCCTGCTGAGCCTGCGCTACGGGCTCACGGGCAGCTGGCACGGCTCCTTCTCCCCCGAGCTGTGCTATGTCATGCCCTTCCTCATCACGGCGCTCTCCGTGGGGCTTTTCTACCTGCTGCGTCGGCTCTTCCCGCGCTTCATGCGCGTCGTCGCCCTCGCCCGCTGAATATCCTTGACTATTTGCCCTGCCTGTGCTACGCTCTGCCCCCGCTAGGGGGCTAAGTATCACCCCCCTTGTATTCCGAACATGCAACATCTGCACATTTTCAGCTCCGAATCCGTCGGCGAGGGGCACCCCGACAAAGTGGCCGACCTCATTTCCGACACCATTCTCGACGCCTGCTTGGCGCAGGATCCCGCCAGCCGCGTGGCTTGCGAAACGCTGGTGAAGGACAATCATGTGGTGCTGGCAGGCGAAATCACCACCGCCGCCAAGCTCGATTACGATGCGCTCGTGCGCAGCACCATCGCGCGCATCGGCTACCGCACGCCGCAGGACGATGCGCTCTTCAACGCTCCCGGCGTCATCATCGACAATTACCTTTCCACCCAGAGCCCGGACATTGCGCGCGGCGTGGACGCCTGCGCCGCCGAGGGCAAGGAGGGCGCCGAACAGGGAGCCGGCGACCAGGGCATCATGTTCGGCTACGCCGCCGATGAGACGCCCGAGCTCATGCCCGCGCCCATCATGTTTGCCCACCGCATCATGCGCGAGCTGGCGCGCGTGCGCCACAGCGGCAGCGTGGCGTGGCTGCGCCCCGACAGCAAGAGTCAGGTGGCGCTGGCCTACGGTCCCGACGGGCGCCCGCAGCGCATTCTCAACGTGGTGCTGAGCACGCAGCACACGGAGGATGTCGACCTCGACACCATCCGCAGTTTCTGCCGGGAGCTGATCTGCTCCGTGCTGCCCGCCGAGCTCATCACCCCCGAGACCGAGTTCTTTATCAACCCCACGGGGCGCTTCGTTATCGGCGGTCCGCACGGCGATTCGGGGCTGACCGGGCGCAAAATCATCGTCGACACCTACGGCGGCATGGGTCGCCACGGCGGCGGCGCGTTCTCGGGCAAGGATTGTTCCAAGGTCGACCGCAGCGGTGCCTACATGTGCCGCTGGGTGGCCAAGCACATCGTGGCCGCCGGGCTGGCGCACCGCTGCGAGCTGCAGGTGGCCTACGCCATCGGCAAGGCCAGCCCCGTCTCCATCATGGTGGATGTGGACACCTACGGCACCGCCGCGGTGGATGAAGCCGTCATCATCGAGCGCGTGCTGCGCGCCTTCTCGTTCAAACCGGCGGATATTGAGCGCACGCTGGGGCTGCGCCGCCCCATTTTCACCCGCAGCACGAATTACGGGCATTTCACGGATCAGAGCCTGCCCTGGGAGCAGCTCGACCCCGCCCGCCTCGCCATCCTGCGCGGCTGAGTGCACCGCTGATTTCTTTCCCCGCCCCGCTGTACACGCGTGCAGCGGGGCTTTTTTCGGTGGTTTTGGATGGTCGGGAGGCGCGACATCTGCTACCATAGTGACATGGATATCCGCTTCCTGCTTCCCTTTCTCGCGGCGGCGCTGCCGCTCGCGGCGCAACCCGCCTTTGACACGCCGTTCCGAGACGGCATGGTGCTGCAACGCGAGGCGAAGCTCACACTCCGCGGCAGCGCTGCCGCCGGCAGCCCCGTGAGCATCTCGTGGCGCGGGCAGCAGCGGGAAACCCGCGCCGATGCGCGCGGGCGCTGGCAACTCACGCTCGACACCGGCGCCGCCGCGACCGAGGGCTGCACTCTGCGCGCGCAGGATCGCGAGGGCAGCGCCGAGTTGCGCGATGTGCTCGTGGGTGATGTTTGGCTCGCCTCCGGGCAGTCCAACATGGAGTTCCCGCTGGGGCGCAGCACGGGGGGTGCGGCGCTGTGCGAGGCGATTCAGGACCCCGCCCTGCGCCTGCTGCGCGTGCGTCACCTGCTGCCCACGGGACCGGGCAGCTACAGCCCCGAGCAGTACCGCGCCGCCGAGCAAGCGGGCTTTTTCCGCTTCGAGTGGGTGCGCGCCACCCCCGAGCAGCTGCGCGATTTCTCGGCGGTGGCCGCCGTCTTTGCGCACGAGCTGCGGCGGGCAGAGGCGGGCGTCCCCATCGGCATCATCTGCAACGCCGTGGGCGGCAGCGGCATGGAGAGCTGGACCCCGCGCCGCGTCATCGAGCGCGCCCCGCTCTACGCCCGCATCCGCGGCGAGCGCTGGCGCAGCTCGCCGGACTACGATGCGTGGATGCGCGGGCGCGCCGAGGAGAATCTGCGGCGGGTGCGCGAGGCGGGTATTGCCCACCCGCTGCATGCCTTTGCCCCCGCCGTACTCTACGAGCATGCCGTGGCTCCGCTGACGGCGCTGCCCATCAAGGGCGTGATCTGGTACCAAGGCGAGAGCAACGCCGAGGAGCCCGATACCGCGCGCAACACGACCCGACTGCGCCTGCTGATTGCGGCATGGCGCAAGGCGTTCGGGCAGGAGGCGCTGCCCTTCATCATGGTGCAGCTGCCGCGCATTGCCGACCCCAAGCGCCCGCACTGGGGCGCGTTCCGCACGGTGCAAAAGCAGGTGGCGGACGCGCTCCCGGGGGTCGAGCTCATCTGCACGGTCGACCTCGGCTCGACCACGCGCGAGGTGCACCCACCCGACAAGGCCCCCGTGGGGCAGCGGCTCGCGGCGACAGCGCTGCGCTGTGTCTACGGGAAGGACAGCCCGCGCTACCCCGAGCTGCGTTCGGCGGGGCGCAGCCCGCAGGGCATGCTGCTGCGCAGCACCGAGCCCCTGCGCACGACGGACGGCGCGCCACCGCGCGGTTTTGAGCTGGCGGATGCTCCCGATGCGCCCTTCCGCCCCGCCGAGGCGGAGCTGCGCGGCGACACGATTCTGCTCAAAGGCAAGGGGCGGGTGTGGCGCTACTGCGAGGGGACGGCTCTGGAGCCCAACCTCGTGGGTGCCGAGAGCGGGCTGCCTGTTTTCCCCGCCCGCAGCTATGGCTCCGCCCCCGCCGGGTCATCCTGAATCCATCTCCGCCGCGGGCGGGGCGATGTGTGCTTGACAGGGCAAGCGAAGTAACGTATGCTGCCCTGCGTGACTCAGCGCAAGTCGGCTCAAAGCGTTCAGTGGAACAGCAATCTGGGTGCCATGCTCGCCGTGGCAGGCAGCGCTGTCGGCTTCGGCAACTTTTTGCGCTTTCCCGGTCTGGCGGCGCAGTACGGCGGCGGCGCGTTCATGATTGCCTACTTCTGCGCCTTTCTGCTGCTGGGCATCCCGCTCTGCTGGGTGGAGTGGACCATCGGGCGGCGCTGCGGCATTTTGGGCGGGCATT
>JBJEVL010000198.1:0-8949 GCA_051884335.1 Akkermansia sp.
CGCGGGAATCCAGTTGCGGTGGGGAGCCTTGTGCCCCACAATCAGGGCAAAGGGTCTGGTCTTGTCGCGGTTCTCCATCCAAGTGACAGCCATGTCCGTCACCACATCGGTGACATAGCCGCGCAGCTTCTGCGTGACGGTGCGCCCGTTGGGCCCGAGCTGCTGGAAAGCGGGGTTCCAGTAGTCACCCTGATTGGGGAACACCTGCCAGCTGTCGTAGCCCGTGGGCTGCGAGATGAGGTGCCATTTGCCGACAATGCCCGTCTGGTAGCCTGCCTGTTGCAGCATCTTGGGGAAGGTCGGCTGCGAGCCGTCGAAAGCCGGGCCGCCGTAGTTGTACAAAAAGCCGTTGTTGTGCGAGTGGCGTCCCGTATGCATGCAGGCGCGGGATGGCCCGCAGAGCGAGTTGGCGCAGTAGGAGCGATCAAAGACCATGCCCTCCTGAGCCAGACGGCGGAAACCGGGCAGGGGAATGGGCGAATCCTGCTCCCCGCTGCCGAGCGCCTCGACGGCGTGGTCATCGGTGATGATGAACAGGAGATTGGGGCGCTGGTCGCCCTGTGGCTGCTCCGGAGCCGTCGCCGCAGCAGGTTGCTGAGCCAAGGCGCAGCCTGACAGCGAGAAGAAAATGAGAAGTTTCTTGAGCATACGCGCTCACTGTACCATGGCCGAGCCTGCGAAACAAGGCGAAAATAGGCTGTATGGTGTCAAAACGAAGAGCTGCGGCGGATGCGCCGATGTTGAGCCGGGGGAGGGGGGTAGAGCAGCGGGGGCGGTGCTTTGCCGAGCACCGCCCCCGCAGCAAATCAGGGAGTTTTGCTACCCCGCCGTTCAGGCATCGTAGCCCTTGGGGTTCTGCTTCTGCCAGTTCCAGCTGTCGCGGCACATTTCCTCGATGCCGTACTGAGCCTCCCAGCCGAGTTCGGCCTTGGCCTTGGACGGGTTGCAGTAGCAGGTGGCAATGTCGCCGGGGCGGCGCGGCTTGATGCTGTAGGGAACATCAACACCGTTGACCTTGATGAACGCCTTGACCACATCGAGCACGCTGTAGCCGTGTCCGGTGCCCAGATTGTAGATAGCCAGCCCGCACTTGCGGTCGATCGCCTTGAGGGCGGCCACATGCCCCGCCGCCAAATCGCAGACGTGGATGTAGTCGCGCACGCCGGTGCCGTCCGGGGTGTCGTAGTCGTTGCCGAACACGCCCAGCTCCTTGCGGAGGCCGATGGCCGTCTGCGTGATGTAGGGCATGAGGTTGTTCGGGATGCCGTTGGGGTTCTCGCCCATCGTGCCGGAGGGATGCGCGCCGATGGGGTTGAAGTAACGCAGCAGCACCACGTTCCACTCCTTGTCAGCCTTCTGCACATCCATCAGCACCTCCTCCAGCATGGACTTGGTCTGGCCGTAGGGGTTGGTGCAGTGACCCTTGGGGCATTCCTCGGTGATGGGGATGATGGCCGGGTCGCCGTAGACGGTGGCCGAGGAGGAGAAGATGATATTCTTGCAGCCGTTTTTGCGCATGACATCGAGCAGCACGAAGGTGCTGTTCATGTTGTTCTCGTAGTACTCCAGCGGCATGGACACGGATTCGCCCACGGCCTTCAGCCCGGCAAAGTGAATCACCGCATCAATCTTGTGTTGCTTGAAGATGCTGTCCATCGCCTCGCGGTCGCGCACATCGGCCTTGATGAAAGGCACCTGCTTGCCGATGATGGCCGCCACGCGGTTGAGCGCTTCGGGATTGGAGTTGACGAGATTGTCCACCACCACCACATCGTGGCCGGATTTGTTCAGCTCGATGATGGTGTGGGAACCGATGAAGCCGGCTCCGCCGGTAAGTAATATGTTCATAATCGGAAAAAGAAGATGGGCAGGCAAAACCCGCCGTTCCAAGCACAGTCTAGGCTGTACCCCCCTCGTTTGTCAAGAGGAAAGCACGGGAGACCCCCGGACAGGATGACGGGAGACAGCAAAAAGCCCCGTCCGCCTCGGCGGGCGGACGGGGGTCTGTCGGGCAGAAAAGGATGCAGGTTTACTCGTCCGCCGCCGTCGGCAGGGGCTTGTGCTGCGGGGCGACATCCTGAGCCGTCAGCTCGGTGAGCGGCTTGCCGTTCAGCTTGCCCGTCTGCGCTTCGAGGAAGGCGGTGACGGCCTGCACGGTCTCGGCACTCACGGAGCGGTCGCACTGCGTTTTGAACATGATGCGCACCGCCTCCTCCAGGCTCTGCACCGAGCCCGTGTGGAAGTAGGGCTTCGTCAGCGCCACGTTGCGCAGGGTCGGCACGCGGAACAGGTCGCGGTGCTGCTCCTTCTTGGTGAAGTCAAGCAGCCCGTACGCCGATTCCTCGTAGCTGGCGGGGGCCGCCGCCTCGCGCAGGTCGGCGAAGGTGTTGATGTACTCAAAGCTGGCACCGCCCATGGTCGAGCCCGAGTGGCAGGTGATGCAGCCGTGGCTGCGGAAGGCCTCGTAGCCCGCCTTCTGCTGCGGCGTCAGCGCCTCGGCATCCCCCTTCAGGTAGCGGTCGAAGGCGCTGTCGGGGGTCACGAGGGTCTTTTCGTAGGCGGCAATGGCGTCCGTAATGGTGTCGGCCGTGATGCCTCCCTGCGGGTAGACATAGCCGAAGAGCGCCACCAGCTCGGGATCCTGTTGCAGTTTTTCCGCAATTTTCGCCCAATCCTCGGGGTGCTCGTAGCCCATCTCCACGGGGTTGAGGGGCGGCCCGCCCGCCTGTTCCTTCAGATCGGCTGCGCGACCGTCCCAGAACTGGCGGATGCGCTTCTCGGCGTTGAACACCGTCGGCGCGTTGACCCCGCCCAGCTGGGGCTTGCCGTCGGCACCGGGCACACCCTCCGACTTCGGCAGGTTGTCCGTGCCGCCCTTGGTGAGGGTGTGGCAGCTGGCGCAGGCCACCTGATTGTTGGTCGACAGGCGCGGGTCATTGAAGAGCAGGTGCCCCAGCTGAATCTTAGCCGCCGCCACGGCATCCGTCGGCTCCGCTGCCGGCTCGATGGGCGTGATGGCATTCTGCGCCTGATCGGTGGCAAAGACGCGGCGCAGCAGCGCCACATCGCCCTCCGTCAGCGAGCTGCCCCAATGCGCCATCGTGTAGGAAATCGGCGGCATGCGGCGCGCGGAGAGCGTGTAGTCCATCTTGAGCACGTTGGTCAGTGCGGGACGCACCGTCTCATCCGGCTGCAGGGTAAAGGCGCGCTGCGCCCCGGCCACATGGCGAGCCATCAGCCCCAGCGAGCCGATATTGACCAGGGTCGAGTAAGTGGGATTGTTGCCGTGGCAGGCCGCACACTTGTTCGCCAGCACCACGGAGGCCAGCTGATCGGCCTGCTCCTCGGTCAACTGCGGCACCTGCGCCGCATCCACCTCAACGTGCTTGCTCTTCTCCGCCAGTCCCACCGCGACACCACCGACCACCACCACACCGGCGGCAACACAGGCAGCAGGCAGCCATTTGCGTAACATGTGACAAGTTTCACTCATAGTCCGCGCCCATCGTAGCAACTTTTTCCCGGCGGTGCAATCCCCAAATGTTTGTCTGCCGCCGATTTTTCGGCAGAGAACGGAGCCGCCGCCGCCGAAGAGCGAAAACGCCCCCACTGCCGGGGGCAGAGGGGGCGTGAAAGCGGATGAGTGGGGGCTGCCGTCAGGCCTGCTCGGCGGGAGTCTCCGCCGCAGGAGCCTCGGGAGCCGGAGCCGCAGGAGCTGCGGGCGCGGGAGCCTCGGGAGCAGCGGTAGGAGGCACGCTGGTGGAGGTGGCCACGGGCGCGGGAGCCACAGGGCCGCTGTGCAGGTCGATGATCTCGATGAGCGCCATCGGAGCGCTGTCGGTCTTGCGCTGGCCGAGCTTCACGATGCGGGTGTAGCCGCCCTGACGCGTCGCCGTGGCGGTTGCCACCTCGCCGAAGAGCTTGGCCACCACCTTGGGCTGGGGCAGGGTGGCGAGAGCCTGACGACGGGCGTGCAGGCTGCCGTTCTTGCCGAGGGTGATGAGTTTCTCCACATAGGGGCGGAGCGCCTTGGCCTTGGCCAGCGTGGTGGTGATGCGGCCGTTGCTGATCAGGCTGCAGGCCTGATTGGCCAGCAGGGCTTTGCGGTGCGAAGCGGTGCGCTGCAGTTTGGATTTCTTAACGCCGTGTCTCATAGTTGTCTGTTCGTTGTGTGTTTAGTGCTGTTTGTCGGAAATAGGCTTAGGCATCGTCCTCGTCATCATCGCTCAGCGCGCTGATGTTGCGCGAGATGAGCGCCTGCAGGTCGGAACCGCGGGTCTCATCCTGAGCATCGCGCAGGCGGGAGGCGGGAGTGGGCGAGGCGAGCAGCTTCGGATCGAAGGTCATGCCCAGCGACAGACCGTGCTGCACGAGCTTGTCCTTGATTTCGTTGAGGGACTTCTTGCCGAAGTTGCGGTACTTGAGCATCTCGCTCTCGGTCTTCATGGCCAGCTGCCCCACCGTGGTGATGTTGGCGTTGTTGAGGCAGTTGGCGGCGCGCACGGAGAGCTCGATTTCGTTCACGCTCATGTTGAGCAGCTTGCGCAGCTGCGCCGTGTTGGCATCCTGCTCGGCACCGGCGGCCTTGTCGAACTCGACATGGCGGCTGTCGCCGTTGAGGAACACATCGAGGTGGTGGCGCAGAATGCTCGCCGCCTGCAGCATGGCATCGTTGGGCGAGACGCGCCCATCCGTCCACACATCGAGCACGAGCTTGTCGAACTCCGTCATCTGGCCGACGCGGGCATTGTCCACCGCGTATTTGACGCGCGTGACGGGGGAGAAGATGGAATCGATGGGGATGACCCCGATGGGGCGATCCTTGTCGTTGTTGTCATCGGCGGTGTGGAAGCCGCGGCCGACATTGACCTCGAAGTCGCAGTCGAAGATGGTGCTCTGGTCGAGGTGGCAAATCACCTGATCCTTGTTGACAACGCTGTAGATGTGGTCGTCCTGAATATCGCCGGCGGTGACCACGCCCTGCTTCGTCACGCGAAGGGAGAGGGTGCGGGGCTCCTTGCCGTGGTGCGTGAACTTCACCTTCTTGAGGTTGAGGATGATTTCCGTCACATCCTCCACCACGCCGGGCAGGCTGGTGAACTCGTGCTGGGCACCGGCGATGCGCACGCTCGTGATGGCGGCACCCTCCAGCGAGCTCAGCAGCACGCGGCGCAGGGAGTTGCCCAGCGTGTGTCCGAAGCCCGTCTCGATGGGTTCTGCAATGAATGTCAGGTGGTTGGCGTCCTCCGGGTCCTCAATGCGCTTGAGGGTGTTGGGAATCTCAAAATGAGCCAGGCGGATGACTCCTTGCTCCTCGTTGTAGTCTTCAGGCATAGATATGTGATGATGTGGTGATCGGGTTTCCCTCCGTGCGGGCTCTGCTTCCGTAGAAAAGGAGGACCAACGATCGATTTGTCGAAACCCGCGCGGGGCGTAGGGTACAGTTTTTTAGCCCGGGTGGCAAGCCTTTTTTGCTCAGGGTGACATCTTTTGCTCTACTTTCCCCTGATATCGGTGCTTTCGCGGTAATTTTTTCTTGATCTCCGCTGCACTGTTTCGCGCTTGCTGCGGCGGGCTCCCTGTGTTAAGGTGTCGCTATGCGTGAGATTTCCGTTTGCCTGACGCAGGATTGGGACGGGCGACCCGTCGGCTCGCCCCTGCGTTGCTGCTTTGCCTGCGAGGGCGGGATGCTGGTCTTTCGTGCCGCGCGCGCGGCGCAGCCCCGCCTGCACCCGACAGCTCGCGAGGGCGCCTTCACGCCGGGGCTTTGGGAGTACGATGTGGCGGAGTTCTACCTCGCGCCGGAGAATCGCGCCTGCTATGCGGAGATGAATTTGGCACCCAACGGCGCGTGGTGGGGCTGCGTGTTTACGGCACCGCGGCAGCGCGCCGCGCATCTCGACCTGCCGGGGGGCTGTGTGGCCTCCGGCTGCGTGGGAGCGCAGGGCTGGAGCGCCGAGCTGCGCGTGCCCTGGGCGGGGCTGCGCGCGCTGGGCATTGCGCCCGAGCGCTGCCGCTGGGCGGTGACGGGTGTCATGCGCCGCGCCGACGGCTCGCTGCGCTATCAGACCTCGGCACCGCACGGCAACACGGCCCCGGATTTTCACCGCCCCGACACCTGGGCGCTCGCCTCCCTCCCCTCATGAAAACGCCCGAGAAAACCAATGTCATGCGTGTGCTCGAGAGCCGGAAAATCCCCTACCGAGCCTACGCCTATGATTCCGGCGGGGTAGCCGTCACGGGACTGGAGGTGGCGCAGATGCTGGGGCAGCAGCCCGAGCAGGTGTTCAAGACCCTGGTGACGACGGGCAAGAGCACAGGGCACTATGTCTTTGTCATCCCCGTGGGCGCGGGGCTCGACCTGAAGAAGGCGGCCAAGGCCGTGGGCGAGAAATCTCTGGAGATGCTTAAGCAGAAGGATCTGCTGCCGCTCACGGGCTATGTGCACGGCGGCTGTTCGCCCATCGGCATGAAAAAAACCTTTCCCACGGTCATTGATGCTTCGGCCGCAGGCCGGTCGAGCCTGATTTTCTCGGGCGGGCGCATCGGCGTGCAGGTGGAGGTCGGGCTGGCGGAGCTCGCGCGCGTGGTGCGCTACACCATGGCCGATGTGACGACCGGGCTCATCCACCGCTGACGCCCCGGCGGCAGCGCCCGAGGGCGCGCACGTCACAGCATTGGCAATGCTGTAGCAAGTGAAAAAACGCATTTTGTTGAAAAAAAGGGCCTAAAGCGGGGGAGCCGAGTCGCCGGGGGGGAGGAAGCCACATCACCCCCGATTGAATAACGATCACGGGGTTTCATTCTGAACAGTATTGGCAATGCTGTGTCAAGCGCTTCTTGCGGCAAGCGACGGAAAATCAATTCCTTCCCCCCTGCCGGAGGCGGGGGGCGGAGCGACGCCGCCGTGCTGCGCATGCTGACTCATGCCGTTGAATATCAGTCGTCTCCTCCCCACAGCATTGCCAATGCTGTATCCTACGGCGCTCCCGCTCGACAACCCGGGGAGCGTCGTAACCATGAATATCAATCGCAACATCAGATGGTATCTCAGCTTGCTGGTGATGGGGCAGATAGCCGCCGCCGACATCACCCTGACTCCCGAGGCTCCGCGCCCGGAAGCGGCCGTGGGCGGAAAGGTTTATGTGGAGGGTTGCGTGGAATGCCTGGCCACGGAGCAGGAGGGGTGGACGAGCGGCACCAACACCGCAGCCTATCGTTTTGAAAGCGGAACCCGCCTGACGGGCGCGAACGGAGACGGCAGCGATTCGCTGCTGGTGGACGGCGAGGAGCAGCCGGTGAGCGGCATCTACGGCGGCAGTCTGACCATCTCTGCCGTGGATCTCACGGTGCAGAACTGCCACATCATGGCCACCACTTCCGAGAGCTCCCCCCAGGGGGGCGGCATGCGCTGCTCGAATCTCACCTTGGATCAGGCGGGAACCATCATCCTGAGCAATAATCGCGTCACCGTCACGCAGGGCGATGCGATGGGCGGCGGCATCTTCGCCACGAATTACATCCTTCGCTACTGCAACAGCTCGGGGCTCCTGCAACTCAGCGGGAACAGCTGTGTGGGCTCGGGCAGCCATGCCGGCGGGGGCGGCGCTGATCTCCTGTATGCCATCTTCCAGAACAATGCCTCGGCGCGCGTGGTGTTTGAGGGCAACAGCCTGGTCGGCAACCCCGATTCGCCGCAGCAGAATGCCGAGCGCGTGCGCAAGGGCGGCGCTCTGTTGACGCTGTGGTTTGCGGTGCAGAGCAACGGCGTGGACGCAGAGGGCAATCCTATGGGCAACGTGGATTTCCTGTTCCGTGGCAATCGGATCGAGGATGCGACATGGGGCGCGGGGGCAGCCATTTCCCTTGGCGGCTTCCATCAGATGCTCTCGGGGTCACAGCCGCGCCCTTGGAGCTATGGGTTGATTTTTCAGCACAACTACGGCGAACTCAGCTTTATCGATAACTCCGTGCAGAGCGAGGGGCAGGCCACGGGCGGCGCCATCAGCATGGCGAGCTCCCGCTGGGCAGCTGACTATTCCAGCTATCCCCAATACGGCTTTGGCATCATCAACAACCACGGCGACATCAGCTTCCTCAACAACTCGGTCACGGGCAACAGCAGCCGCGCGGACGGCTACTACGGCGCTGCCGAAACCTATGTGCGCGGCGGTGCCGTCTATGCGGAAATCACGCCCTACTTCTACCTGGACGGCAATGAGGGCGATGTGCTCTTCCGCGGCAATTGGGAGCACGACCTCAACCCCGAGGCGGAAGTCGCCTACCGCCTGCGCAGCTTGTATGTGGAGAACGCCAAGGAATATGCCCTCGGTGCGGCGGAGGACTTCGAGCTGGCCTTCTACGACAGTTTTTATCTGGGCTCGAGCTTCACGGAGCAAATCACCTACCTGAATGACACCGGCGCGGGCACCATCCGTCTGAGCGGAGCCACCACGGTGGCGGATCTGCTGGCTGCCGGGTGCGATGAGCCGACGGAGGCCGAGGTGGCTGCCTCGCGCACCTCGGTCATCGAGCAGGCGGTGTCGCTGGAGCGCGGCACGCTGGCGCTGGAGGACGGCGCCGTGCTGCGCGTGGGGCAGGGCGCCGGGGTGACAGCCGCATCGACCATTCAGAGCGGGGCGCAGATTTCGTTCTGCGACGGGCATCTGGAATCGGCCACGGAGCTGCAATTCCGTGCCGATTCCTCGCTGTCGCTGTCCCGTAACAGCGTGCGCCCGCTGAGCCTCGAGAGCGACATCCCGAGCAGCGTCTCCACCCTGCGCGCGCCGAGCATCACTTGGAACAATGTGACCATCAACGTGAGCGGCGTGGACTACCGCACGAGCGATATCCACTACCTGACCATTTCCACGAACTCCCTGACCATCAGCGGTACACTGACGCTCAATGTCGATGCCTCCGTGCTGCAGGCCGGCACCTACCACCAAT
>JBJEVL010000199.1:0-8771 GCA_051884335.1 Akkermansia sp.
ATGCCGGCAAGCTGCGCCCCCTGCGCCCCCGTCCACACCTCGGCATGGGTGGGGGCGCGCTCCTGCATGCGGCGCAGTTCCAGTTTGCCGGTGTAGCCCTCCAGCGAGGCGATGGACAAATCACTGGCTATGCCATACGTTGCGTTTTGTGCCCCGCAGAAGGTCAGTTGAGCCGAGCCGCTGAGTTGCTCGATCTCCACATGGGATTCGTATGTGGTGGTGACGGTGAAGTCTTGCTCCAGAGTGGTGGTGCCGCCGAAGATGAGCTTGCCGCTGCCGGAGGTGCTGCTGATGGCGAGCGTGGTGGGGGTGGCGGAGGTGCTGCCGGAGTATTGGAGCGTTCTGAAATTATTCAACTTGCTTTCGCCGCCGGCTCCGTAGGTCAGGGTGGCGCCGTAGCTGGTGAGGCTGTT
Organism: Akkermansia sp.; assembly: GCA_051884335.1. GTDB lineage: Bacteria > Verrucomicrobiota > Verrucomicrobiia > Verrucomicrobiales > Akkermansiaceae > Akkermansia. The sequence goes on from JBJEVL010000199.1 coordinate 414, forward strand.
GAGCGAGCTGAGGTCAACCCGTCCGTTGTTGGCTGTGGTGCCTATGTTGAGCGTGACGTTGGACACCAGGTAGATATCGCCGCGGAATTGGGTCGATTGGCTGTTGTCTATGGTGAGGGTGACGGCTTCTGCGCTGGCGATGCCGTTGCCGATGGTGATGGTGCCGCTTCCCTTGGCGGTGCACAGCGCATCGCTCAGGGAGAGGGTTCCCGCGCTGCTTTCGGAGAGGTAGAGGCTGCCGCCTCGGAGCACCACAAAGCCCGTGGCGGCGCTGTAGTCGCTTGCGGAGAAAACGTAGCCTTTGGAGGTCACGCAGAAGATTTTGTCGCTGTCGCTGATGGTATTGTCGGCCGCGGCGGTGAAGTTGCCGTCTTCATCCAGCGCGCCGACAGTGCCATCGCTCAGCTTCCAGTAGGCGTTGTTGGTGAAGGTACCGCCTTGGTTGTCCACCACGTTTTCCACGAGCCAGCCGGTTTGTTCGGTCAGGTAGCCGTATTTGGTGCCGCTCAGAGTGCCGGTGACAATGGCATCGGCCGCATCAACGGAAACCACGCCGCCTATGCTCAGGCTGCTGCCTTCCTGAATGACCAGGCTGCCTTGGGAGATGGTGGTTGAGCCTGCTCCGCCGGTGTTGAGTGCAACATTGCCGCCCGCAATGTCGAGAGCGCCGGAAACGGCCAGCGTGCAGCCTTTGAGGGTGATGTCACCGCCGCCGGCATCCAAGGTACTGTTGCTCAGTTCAATCCCTTTGCTCCAGTTGGTGATGCTGAAGCCGTGGTCGCTGCTCAGGGTGCTGTTGCTGATGCTGATGAGCCCGCTGCCTTGGAGGTAGTTGATGACGTTGTCCGCAGCGCCGGCGTTGGTGAAGTGCAGGTGGCTGTTGCTGATGGTGGCGCTGTTGTTATCCGCCCAGCCGGCGAAGTTGAGCGCGCCGACGGTGAGGGTGGCACCGTCCGCAACGAGTTTGCCTGTGTAAGAGGTGTTGCCTTCGTACAAGCCCAGCACGAGGCTTCCGGCGCTGATGCTGCCGCCTTGCTCCACCAGAAGGGTTTGCTTGTTGGAGATTTGCAGCTTGCCGCTTACTTGGAGGGAGGCTTTGTTGGCCACGATCCAAGAGGCTTCTGCACCGTATTTTTGCAACCACAGGTCTCCTTGCACAACGTAGTTGGAGCGGAAGGTGGGCGGAGCTACGGCAGAGTTGCCAAGCTGTACCTTGATTTCGCTGCCTTGCAGGGTGACGGTGCCTTCGCCGCTGATGGCGTTGACCACGGCGGCAAAGTGCTCGGCGTTTGTTGTGTCATTGCCGCCGTAGTTCGCACCATTGAGCACGAGGTTGGCTCCGGAGGCCACCGAGATGGTGCCGCCTGAGTTCGTCAGGGTGGGGTGGCCGGTGAGGGTGAGGCTGCTGCCGCTCAGCAGCGACAGGCTGCCGCCGTCCAAGGTGAGTGTGCTGATGGTGTTGGCTTGGTGCAGCAGCGAGACGCGCCCCTCAACCGTCAGCGCGCTGCCGCTGACAAATTGTGCGGCCACTTTCAGCTCGCCTTCCCCGCCCAAGCGCAGGGAGGAGCTGATTTGTTCCTGCGCGTTGCCGTAGACCACGCTGGTGTCGCGCAGGGCGCCCAACATCAGGTTGCTGTGCCCGCTGAGATCCAGCAGGCTTTCTTGGTCGCGGGCAAGGGCCAGCGTGCCGGTCGAGGCGCTGTCGATGGCGGCGAGCAGCACGGCAACATCGCCCGTGGTGGCCATGGTGGCGTTCTCCCCCATCACCCATTTGTGGGTGTCGGTGTTGCCGATGGCGGCGGCGTTGGTCAGCAGCAGGGTGCCGTTGGTGAGGCTCTTGGCACCGGTGTGCTCGCTGTTGTCGCCCGCCAGCACCAACACCCCTTGGGCGGTATCGATGCTCAGGCTGCCGGCGCCGCTGATGGAGCCGCTGTACACTTGGGTGGAATCGGTTTCGGCGCTGAAGCTCACCTGCATGCTGCTGTTGCTGCCTTCGAGGAGCACATTGCCTTTCAGCCCGTAATAATCGCGGAAGAGTTCGGTGTTGTCGAGCCGCTCGCCGCCTTCGAGGTACTCGTAGGTGTGCCGCACGCCTTCGTTCATGATGAAGGTGGCGCCGTCGCCCACGGTGATGTCGCCGGTGAGTCTGGCGTGGCTGCCCAGGCAAAAAGTACCGCCGGTGATGCTGATGTCGGTGCGCGCATCGGCGTAGTGCCAATCGTCCTCATGGCTGTAGGCTTCTGCCGACCAGCCGTGCAGTGAACCTGCGCCGTGCTCGGTCAGGGTGCCGACCAGGGTGAGGGTGCCTTGCTGCACCTCGACCCCGCTGCCGGCGTTGCGCAGGTCGGTGGCAATACCGTTCCATGCCCATGCGGCATCGGCGTTGTAGACAATTTTCAGGGCTCCCGCGCCTGCTTGGTCGCGGAAGGAGCCCAGGAAGCTTTCCGCGCCCGCATCGGTGACGGTCAGGGTGGTGGTGTCCGCGCCGCTGTTGGTGATGATGCCTTCCTCCGTCAGGGCTTGGATGTTGAAGCCGGAGGCAGAGGCTTCAGCGCCGGCATTCCACTCCATGCTGTGCCCGGCGAAGTCGAGCGTGGCGCCGCCGCTGCCCAGGGTGACGAGGCGCCCCACCTGGTCCACCCCGCCGCTCAGCATCAGGGTGCTGCCGGTGTTGATGATGACGCTGTAGGCGGCCATGGCGCTGTTGCCCGCGGCATCCCGGCGGTCCAGATAGGTGGTGCCGCTGCCGCCCAGATTGAGCAGGATGTGGTTGTCGCCGCCCGTGCCGTCGATGTAGAGGTCGCCCTCACCGATTTTGCGCCATTCGCGCAGGTAATCCTCACCGTTGGTGAATTGCAGGTGCAGCGCCACATCCTTGCCCACCACATAGCCGGCGGTGAGAAGCTGCCCCGCTGTCCTGTCCGCCGATTGCAGCACGAAGGTGGCGCTTTGCCCCTCGGCGGCGGCAAATTCGGTGTAGCCGATGCCCGTGTCGATCATGCGGTCGAAGCTCAGGGTGTAGGTTTCGCTGTCGGCAGCGCGGAAGCAGGTGTCCCGGGTGAGGAAAAGCTCGGTGTAGCTGCGCTTGTCTGCGGCGGTTTCAGCGGCGTTGGAGCCGTTGAAGTATTCGTTGCCGTAGGTGTACCAGTTGTCTTGATCCGCCAGCGCATTGAGCGCCGCCCAGGTGTAGACAGGCTTCCCGGTGGCGTCATCCGTCTTGCTTGCCAACACGCTCATGCGCAGATCGGTGCCCGCGATCGCCACGCTGTAGGCCGTGCCGCTGTAGGTAATGCCGTCTATGGTGTCGGTGAGGGTTGCGACCTCTGTCTCAGCGGCCGCAAAGCTCAGGCTGTGGGTGTCCCCGAGCCCCAGCGTATCGCGGTAGCCTGTCTCCACTTGCTGCTGAGCCCAGGCGGTGTTGCCGTTGATGTAGGTTTCCGTGCCGGCGATGGCTTGCAGGGCGTTGAGGTATTCGTATTGCCCGGTGGCTTCGTTCCAGATGTAAGTAGGACTGCCGGAATCGCCCCCCTGCCCTTGGAAGGCCAAGGGTTCGGTGAGCGAGGTGCCGGTGAGATTGATGCTTTGGCGTGTGCCGCCGGCGCTCTGCTCGGAGCTGCCCGTGATGGTGGTGATGCCGCCGGTGATGTAGGTGTAGGCGTTGCAAATGCCGTATGTTTGCCCGGGGGCTGAGCCATAGGCCATGAATCCCGAGCCGGCCTGGTAGAGCAACTGCCCCACCAAGTCACTCGCGCTGCCGCTGCTCATGTACATGGGGGCGGCGGTGGCATCGGTAACGAGTTTGTTCGTGCGGCTGATTTTGAAATCGGTGTCGCTTGCTTTGTAGCGGAATACGACATTGTATTGGGAATCTTCATACGAGTTGTTGCCGTATTCGATGCATTGGTAGCGAATGCCTGCGGAGGAGAAGGTGGGGGCTTGCACGCCGTTGTGCGCCACGGTGGCGATGGTGCCCGGGGCTATCAGCGCGCTCACGCTGATGCCATCGCCGCTGCTGAAGTCCACCATGCCGTGTTCGAGGGTGTAGTCGGGCAGGCCGTTGGTGTAGGTGATGCGCACCCCGCCATCGCGGTCGCGAATGGCCTGCAACAGGGCGTTCACATGCCCGCCCACCGCGTAGCGCCCCTTGTTCTGGCCGAAGTCCGCATAGGTCGTCATCGAGATGTCGCTGAGCATGACCTTGGCAGCCGCGCTGCTGCCAAGGCTCAGCGCAGCCACCCAACACGCCGCCAGAGCTTTGAAGAGAATCGGGGGAAGATGAAATTTCATAAAGGTGTTCTCTCATTGTAGCGGGAGGGGACCATTTGTCAACTCGGAAACGCTTATCGGCGCGCACGGGGCGGGTTTTCCTTGCCATGGGCGGCACAATCGGGTAGAGTAGCGGCGTGAATACGTTGCGTTTAGCCGTGTTGGGTTCCGGGTCGGGGAGCAACTGCCAGTCGATTTTCAACGCGATTGACGAGGGACGCCTGAATGCCGAGGTGGTCATCGTGCTGTCCGACCATGCGGATGCCTACATTTTGGAGCGCGCGCGGCAGCGCGGGGTGCGCACCGAGCTGATGGACTGCGGGGGCTACAGGAACAAGTTCCCCCTCGAGGTGCAGGAGCGCGTGGCGCAGCTGCTGCGGGAGCTGCGCGTGGATTTCGTGTGTCTGGCGGGCTTCATGCGCTTGGTGAAGGAGCCGCTGCTGGCGGCGTTCCCGAAGCGCATTCTCAACATTCACCCCGCCCTGCTGCCGGCATTCCCGGGGGTGGAGGCCTGGCGGCAGGCGCTCGAAGCGGGGGTTGCCCAAACGGGCTGCACGGTGCACTATGTGGATGCCGGCATGGACAGCGGCGAAATCCTCATGCAGGCTTTTGTGCCCGTGCTGCCGGACGACACGCCCGAATCGCTGCACGCGCGCATTCAGGTGCAGGAGCATATTCTCTACCCGGCGGCGATTCTCTCCGCCCTTTCCCGACGCTAATCACCACACCACCACACCATCATGGGATTTTTACAGGATTTGGCGGCGGCAGCCATTCGCGCGCAGGTGACCGCTGCGCTGCGAGCCGACTGCCCGCCCGAGCTGCGCGATGACTTGGAGGAGCTGCTGGCGAATGCCGCCGCCGTCGCCGCCATTCAGAAAGCTGTCACCGGCGCGCTGAGCAGCGGGCAGGCGCTGGCGGCGGAGGCGCTGGAGCCGCTGGGGCTGCGCCCCGAGCTCGCGGCCTTTCTGCAGCGGACGGCCAACGCCAAGCTGCCGCAGCGCGGTTAAGCCTTTGCAGGCGGAGCGGGTAATGGCACAATGCCGCGGCTCATGGTGAATGGGTACATCGTCACCCCCTGTTTTCAGGCGCTTCCGCGCCTGGCAGCCTGCGTGCGCTCCGTTGCGGATCAGGCGGGCGACGGGCTGTGCATCCACCACCATGTGCAGGACGGCGGCTCCGCCGACGGCAGCGCCGCGTGGCTGGAGCGCTGGCAGCAGGCGCATGCCGCCACCCCGGGCTACCGCTTCACCTACGAAAGCGCCCCGGACAGGGGCATGTACGACGCCCTGAACAAGGCCTGGGCGCAGATGCCGGAAACGGCGGACTTCACCGCCCAGCTCAACGCCGACGAGCAGTACCTGCCCGGAGCGCTGCAGCAGGTCGCTGCGGAGTTTGACCGCCGCCCCGCCATCGACATCCTCGCGGCGACCCACATGGTCTGCGATCGGGAGGGTCGCTACCACTGCCACCGCCGCCCCGTGCAGCCGCACGCGTTCAGCAGCCGCATGACGGCCGAGCTGACCACCTGCACCACCTTTTGGCGTGCATCCGCCTTCCGACGGCTGGGGCTGCGCTTCGACCTGCATTACCGCATCATTGAGGATCTGCCCTATCTGCACGCTGTCGTGGCCTCCGGCATCGCCATCGGCACCTGCCCCCGCCTGTTCACCTCGGCCTATACCATCACGGGCAGTAATCTGGGGTGGACTCCGGAGGGTTGGCGCGAACTCCGCGAATACAACGCGTCGCAGCCCCTGATCGACCGCCTGATCTACCCCTTCTCCAAACGCTGGGTCAACCTGCGCCGACGGCTGGTCGACTGCCTCTGCCCGCCGCCGCAGGAGCTCTGCCTCTACCACGGCGATGAAAGCACCCGCCGCTGCGAACGCATTGAGCACCCCACCTGCATTTGGAGGCTGAACGTTAACGATTGAGGCACCCCGCTTCCGCCACCCCCGCCGGCGTCCCTGTCGGCGGCGGCGCAGTCCATCCGGCGAGCATCATCGGCGACAGGGTTCGCGGGCGACTCCGGGGCGGCAGGCAGCGCCGGCACCCCGCCCGCATGCAGCCCCGGCGGCAGGTCAGGTGGTGCAAACCTGCCCCCGCCCGGGTGAACGCGCTTCCCGCGGCCATGCTGTACGGGGAGGGCGACCGCGCGTTGTCACGGTCGGCGGGCTTTGGTGCTTGAAATCGCCCCTCGCCCGGGTGTAGAATGGGGGCTGCCATGCCGAAAAGCCCTCATTCTCGCCCCCGAGTGCCTGCGCCGAAGCTGTGTGTGCAGGCGGTGATTTTCCTCGGTGCCGATGCCATGTCCATGATGGTGGAGGAGCGGCGCGGCGGGGAGCGGCGCGTGCTGGATGTGCTGTCACAGCCCGTGGAGCTGGCGCAGGATGTGTTCGGCAGCGGTCTGATTTCCCGCGACACGATGGACCGCTGCGTGCATGTGGCGCGCGGGTTCATGCACCTGCTGGAGGAGTACCGCCCGGCGGGCGAGCTGCAGGTGCGGCTGCTGGCCACAAACATCCTGCTGGACATCCGCAACATGGACACGCTGGTCAACCGCATGCAGATTGCCTGCGGACTCGATTTGCAGGTGATGGATGACGGGGAGATGACGCGCCTGCTCTACCTGCATGTGCAGCAGGTGCTCGCCGAGCACCCCGAGCTGGAGAAAAAGCGGGTGGTGGTGCAGCACATCGGCCCGGGCAACACGCGCTTCATCGTGCTGGAGCGCGGGCGCATCACCTACTACGCCAACTACCGCATCGGCGCGCATCGCACCGCCGTGCGCATCGGCGATTCCTCCCCGGCCGGCGCCGACAACGAGTCGGCGCTCATCCGCGAGCACATCCGCGGCACCATCGAGCAGATCAGCTACGATTTGGACGGCGCGCTGACGGGCACCCCCGACGCCCTGCTGGTGTTCGGACCGGATTTTCGGCGCTGCGACCCCTCGGCCGCCCCCGGCGAGCTCCTCAGCACGGAGCAGCTGGCACAACGCGCGGGCGAGATGGCGCGCCTGCGCCCCGAGCGCCGCGCCGAGCTCTACCGCGAGGACGAGGCGGCCGTAGCGGCCATGCTGCCCGCCATGCTCATCGCGCTGGCGGTGGCGCGTGCGCTGGAGCCGGGCGCGGTGCTGTGCCCGGCGGAAGCCTACGCCCACGAGTTCCTGCGCCACCTGATGCCCGCCGCCGGCAACGACACGGCGCTGGAGGACGAGGTGATTCACTTCTCGCAGCTGCTGGCCGCGCGCTACCGCGTCGACCGCGGGCACAGCAGCCAAATCCGCAAGCTCTGCACGGCGCTCTTCGATGCCCTGCAGGAGCTGCACGGGCTGTCGCGCCACGATCGGCTGGTGCTCAAGGTGGCGGCCATCCTGCACGAGATCGGCACCTACATCAGCCCCAAAAACCACCACCGCCACGGGCAGTACATCATCCTCAACTCCGAGATTTTCGGGCTCTCGCGGCGCGATGTGGAGGTCGTGGGGCTGCTGGCGCGCTACCACCGCCACGGGGCACCGACCATGGAGGACAGCAGCTACACGGAGATGGAGCTGGCCGACCGCCTGCGCGTGCAGAAGCTCGCCGCGCTGCTGCGCGTGGCCGAGGCCATGGAGCGGGCGCACTCCCACCGCATCAGCGAGTTCAGCGTGCGCCGCAACAACCGCCGCCTCGAGCTGCTCGTGCCGGGCGTGCGCGACCTGACGCTGGAGAACCACTCGCTGCGGGACAAGGGCGCCCTCTTCACCGACATCTTCGGCTACGAGCCCGTGCTGCTGCCCGCCGAGGTGTGAGGCGCCGCCGGGCTCAGCGCGTGCTGCGCCAGATGAAGAGCGCCACCAGCGCGCTGCTGAGCGCCAGCAGGCCGCACTGCCACTGCGGGCTGACGCCCAGGCTCATGAGCGCCCCCTGCAGCACCACGCTCGCGATGCCCAGCACGCAGTCCACCAAGTTGCCCGCCGCGATGACATCGCCGCGCTTGTCGTCGTCCGCCTCGTCCTGCAGGCGCGCATTGAGCGGCACCAGGTAGCCCGAAGCCGTGAAGCCCGCCGCGAAGAGTGCGACAAAAAACAGGGGGTGCCCGTAG
>JBJEVL010000200.1:0-2095 GCA_051884335.1 Akkermansia sp.
CGGGCCGAGGCCGAGGAAGCTGCCCACCCCGCCAACGAGGAAGCCGCCAAGGCCGAGGCCACCCGCCAAACCTGGCTCGCCCTCTGCACCAAGGCTCTGGCCAAGGGCAAGAATTTTTCCGGCGAGTGGACCCGCGACAATCAATTCGGCGAGCTGACGCTGCACATCGAGACGGTCAAGCAGTTCGACAACTCGATTCAGTTCATCGGCAGCATCTACGACACCAAGCTCCCCGAAGCCAGCCTCGACATCGCCGGGCGCTGCGAGCTCACCCCCACGGAGCAAGGCGCCAAGGTCGACATCTCCATCTACGACGGTCGCTACGACCCCGACCAGCCCACAGCCGAGGTCTACGATGCCCGCGACGGGCAGCTCGCGCTTTTCCTGACGAAGGAGGGTAAGCTGAGCGGTGTCATGACCTGCGGCGCCTGGGCGAATACCCCGGAAAAGGCCTTCCGCATCTCGCTGACGCCCCGCGCCGAAACGGCGGAGAAAAGCTCCTCGCGCCGCCGCCGCTGAAGCAACATCCCCCTCCCGTTCACAAGCCTGCAACCCACTCGGTTACAGGCTTTTTTCCATGCTGCCCCCGGTGCGGGAAATGTGTCTTTCTCCGGAAAAAGGATTGCATTTCCGTGCGCCATCCGCTAGAATGCCCGCTCAAGCGATTATGGCCAGACAAGCTTTAGGAAAAGGACTCAGCGCACTGCTCACCAAGAAACCCGAAATCACCTCCCCCGTGGAAGCCCTGGTGGATGGGGAGAGTGTCATTCTGGCGCGGGTAGATGAGATCAAGGCCTCGCCGTTCCAACCCCGTCGCCACTTTGATGAACAACAGATCGAGGAGCTGGCCGCCTCCATCCGCGAGCGCGGGCTCATCCAGCCCCTCGTCGTGCGCAAGGTCGACGGCAAGTTCGAGCTCATCGCGGGTGAGCGCCGCCTGCGCGCCGTCACCAGCCTGGGCTACACGGAGGTGCGCGTGGTGGTGCACGATGCTTCGGACGAGGAGGTGGCCGAGCTCACGCTCATCGAAAACCTGCAACGCGCCGACCTCACCCCCTTGGAGGAAGCCGAGCAGTATCGGCTGCTGCAAACCCGCTTCGGCATGAAGCAGGAGGTCATCGCCCGCCACATCGGCAAATCGCGCGCCGCCGTGGCCAACATGGTGCGCCTGCTCGACCTGGCTCCCCTCTCCCGCGACCTGCTGGAGAAGAAAAGCATCACCGTCGGCCACGCCAAGGTGCTGCTCCAGCTCAAGGACGATTACCAGCAGTCCACCGCCGCCGAGAAAGTGGCACGCCAAAACCTCACCGTGCGCCAAACCGAACAGCTGGTGCGCAGCATGCTCTCCCCCGAGCCGCCCGCTGCCCTTCCCGCCCCCGAGCGCAAACTGCCCGATGCCTACGCCCGCGTCTGCGAGCAGCTCTCGCACGACTTCGGCACCCGCGTCAACATCAACCTCAAGGGCAAGAGCAACGGCATCATCGAAATCCCCTATGCCGGGCGCGAGGAGCTGGTGCGCATCCTCCAGATGTTCGGCATCAGCGAACAGTTTTGAACCATGTTCCGCGCAGGCAGGGCTTTCGCACTAGCGGCAGCAGCCGTTCTCGTGCTGACAACGGCCTGTCGCGAGGAAAAACCCGCCGACTCATCCCCGCAGGCGCCGCCGTCGGCATCTCCCTCGGACGCAGCCTTTGAGGCCGAGGCTGCCTACCGCCACGCGCTCGCGCTCTGTGCTCTGGGCCCCCGCCCCAGCGGCAGCGCGGCCTACGCCGCGCAGGCCGATTACATCGAGCGCACCCTGAGCGCCGCCGGCTGGTGCGTGACGCGCGACAGCTTCTCCCCGCCGCCCCCGGCTCCGCCGACCCTGCGCATGCTCAACCTGCGTGCCCGCCGGGGCGAGGATGCAGCCCCGCGCCCCATCCTGCTCTCCTGCCACATCGACACCAAGCGCATCGACGGCTTTGTCGGCGCCGATGACGGCGCCAGCGGCGCGGGCGTCCTCCTCGAGCTGGCACGCGCGCTCGCGCAGCACCCGGAGCTCGCCGCGCAGGTCGAACTCATCTTCTTGGACGGCGAGGAACCCTTCCCCCCCCCC
>JBJEVL010000201.1:0-8690 GCA_051884335.1 Akkermansia sp.
TATATACGCTCTTTGATGTGTTTTTCTCTCCTGTCTCCGTTGTATTATTTTATTGTCCGATACCTGAAGCATCTGACGCTCGTCATTTGCGGGATCCTTTTTCATGTGATACATGTTGACTTTGTGTGGTTTAATGCATACATCTTGTTGGGGGCTTATCTGGCTTATCACGGAATTTCACTGATGAAAATCGCTTCGCTGTTGGATTGGAGGGTGGCGGTTGTAGCTTATTTGGGGATGATGGTTGCTGCTGCCTTTTGGGGGATTCAAATTCCGCGTCTCGCTACTTTGTTTGTCGCGTTGGCCGTTTGCCGGGGTATTCTGTTGTGTGTTCCGCTCCCAACGAGTTTTGTTGCCGGTTCGACATTTATCTATGTTGCTCATTTTTACATTATCGGTGGAATGAAAAAAGGTCTTTTCGCCTTGTTGCCTCATGAGTTTCCCTATTATCTTCTGAATATGTTGGTGAATTTCACGGTGACGCCGATGATTTGTATTGCTGTCTATGTTGTTATCCGTCGTTTCCCTCGTGTGTGTATGCTGATGACCGGGGGGCGAGGATAAAATACAGCACCGGATGGATGAGCAAAAAAAGCACCTTACGATGTTACTCGTAAGGTGCTGAAGATGAGGCTTACAGGGTGCTCGGAAAAATCAGTTCGCCACGATGTTGACCAGGCGACCCGGCACCACGATGACCTTGCGCACCGTCTTGCCCGCCGTGAACTCGGCCACGCGCGGCGCGGCGAGCGCGGCGGCCTCCAGCTCCTCCTTGGCGGCATCGACGGACACCGTCATCCTGTCGCGCAGCTTGCCGTTCACCTGAATGACAATCTCGCGCGTGTTCTCCGCGAGGTATTCCTCCCGGTAGCTCGGCCAGGGTTGCGCGCAGAGCTGCACCTGCGGCAGCTCAGGGAAGGCAGCGCTGAGGAGGCTGTAGAGCTCTTCGGTGATGTGCGGCGCAAAGGGGTTGAGTACATGCAGCAGGGTGGCGTAGTCGCTGAGCGCGACACTCTCCGCCGCCGTCATGGCGTTGGTGCACTCCATCATCTTGGAGATGGCGGTGTTGAAGCTCATGGCTTCGATGTCCTCCGTCACCTTCTTGATAGTCTTGTGCAGCTCCTTGCGCACGGGCGTTACCTTGCCGTCATCGGCGGCGGTGACCTTGCCGGAGAGCTGCCACTCGCCCTGCTGATTCTCGACCATGGCGATGCGCCACACGCGGGCGAGGAAGCGGCTGATGCCCTCCACCCCCTTGGTTGCCCAGGGTTTGACCTCCTTCAGCGGGCCCATGAACATCTCGTAGAGGCGGATGGAGTCCGCGCCGTACGAGCGCACGATGTCGTCGGGGTTGACCACATTGCCGCGGCTCTTGGACATCTTCTGCCCGTCCTCGCCGAGAATCAGCCCCTGATTGACCAGTTTGTTGAAGGGTTCATTGGTGGACACCAGACCGTAGTCGTAGAGCACCTTGTGCCAGAAGCGGGCATAGAGCAGGTGCAGCACGGCGTGCTCGGTGCCGCCGACGTAGAGGTCGACACCGCCGGGGTTGCCGCTGCTGCCCATCCAGTATTCCTCGACCTTCTTGTCGACAAAGGCGCGGTCGTTCTTGGGGTCGAGGTAGCGCAGGTAGTACCAGCAGGAGCCCGCCCACTGGGGCATGGTGTTGGTCTCGCGGGTGTAGCGGTCGGAGTAGTGAATCCAGTCGGTTGCCTTGACCAGCGGGCCGCGGGGGTCGCCGCTGGGCTTGAAATCCTCCATCTCCGGCTGCAGCAGGGGCAGCTCGCTCTCCGGGATGGCGTAGTGGTGGCCGTCCTCCTTGTCCCAGATGATGGGGAAGGGCTCGCCCCAGTAGCGCTGGCGGCTGAAGAGCCAGTCGCGCAGCTTGTAGTTCACCTTGCCGTGGCCGAAGCCCTGTTCCTCCAACCACGCAATCATGCGCTTCTTGGCCTCCGGCACAGAGAGCCCGTTGAGGTGCTCGGAGTTGACCATCGTGCCGTTGTAGCCCACAAAGTCCTTCCACGGGGTGGCGGGGTCATCGGGCTGCACGACCTGCAGGATGGGCAGCCCGAACTTGGTGGCAAACTCGTAGTCGCGGCTGTCGTGCGCCGGCACGGCCATGACCGCGCCCGTGCCGTAACCGGCCAGCACATAGTCGGTAATCCAGATGGGAATCTCTCGCCCGTTGACGGGGTTGACGGCGTAGGCCCCTGTAAAGACGCCTGTCTTTTCCTTGGCGAGGTCGGTGCGCTCCAAATCGCTCTTGCCGGCGCAGGCGGCGCGGTAGGCTTCCACCGCCGCGCGCTGTTCGGGCGTGGTGATGGCATCCACCAGCTCGTGCTCGGGCGAGAGCACCATGTAGGTGGCGCCGTAGAGGGTGTCGGGGCGGGTGGTGTAGACGGTGATGCGGTGCTCGCCGCAGGGGAAGGTGACTTCTGCGCCCTGGCTCTTGCCGATCCAGTTGCGCTGCAGCAGCTTGATGCTCTCCGGCCAGTCGAGCGGCTCGAGCTCGTCGATCAGGCGCTCGGCGTAGGCAGTGATGCGCAGCATCCACTGGCGCAGCTTGCGGCGCTCCACGGTAAAGCCCTTGCTCTTCCACTCCTCAGCCTCCTCGTTGGCCAGCACGGTGCCCATGTCGGGGCTCCAGTTCACCATCCCCTCGGCCACATAGGCCAGGCGCACCTCGTCAATCTGTTCGCGGGTCCAGCCCTTCGCCTCCAGCTCGCTGACGGGGCGGGCTTTGTTCAGCTCCGTGTTGTAGTAGGAGTTGTACAGGCGCAGGAAAATCCACTGCGTCCAGCGCACGTAGTGCGGGTCGGTGGTGGCGATTTCGCGATCCCAGTCGTAGGAAAAGCCCAGCATCTTGAGCTGGCGGCGGAAATTGTCGATGTTGGCGTAGGTGGTGATGCTCGGGTGCTGCCCCGTCTTGATGGCGTACTGCTCGGCGGGCAGCCCGAAGGAATCCCAGCCCATGGGGTGCAGCACGTTGAACCCGCGCATGCGCTTGTAGCGGCTCACAATATCCGTTGCCGTGTACCCCTCGGGGTGGCCGACGTGCAGCCCCGCGCCGCTGGGGTAGGGGAACATATCGAGAATGTAGCATTTGGGCTTGGAAGCGTCAAAGCCCTCCTCGCCCGGGTTGGCAACACGAAACGTCTTTTCGGCATCCCAGACAGCCTGCCACTTCGGCTCAAAAACATCGAACGGATACGGATTCTTGCGGTCGGACATATCGCGCGCGACTATAGCGCGGCTGCGGCGGAAATGCAAGGCTGATGTGGACGCCATGACACGCGCACGCCCGTTTGTGCGGATGCGCGCCTCGCGGTACCGGCATCACCGCTCCTTTCGCCGGCGGGAGCGCGCGCGCGAAATCTGTCGGATGCCCCCATTGTCGCTTGCCATACGGCGGGCGCTTTGCTAGAATGCTGCTGTAAGCATGGACCCGCTGGAAGAATTTCGGAGCCGCCGCTCGGCTGATGAGCACCGCCATCGCGCCAAGGAGAACACCTACCGCCGCGATGCCCATCCCGTGCGGCGTTTTTTTCGGCGGCTCTTCCTGCTGGGGCTGCTGGCGTCCGTGGTGATGGCCGCGCTGGGCTACCTGCTGTTCACGGTGATTACCGCCAAGTATTCCAAGTGGGCCGAGGAGTTCAATCTGGAGGACATCAACAACCTCGACCACCCCTGCATCATCTACGACCGCAATCAGCAGGAAATCGGGCGCATCTACGATGAGAACCGCAGCTATGTGACCATCGACCGCATCTCGCGCAGCATGATCGATGCGCTCGTGGCGCAGGAGGACAAAACCTTCTGGACGCACCACGGCTTTGACCCCATGGGTATTCTGCGCGCGGCCAAGGAAGCCGCCGCCGCCCACGGCAAAGCCAATCAGGGCGCCTCGACCATCACGCAGCAGCTGGCGCGCAATGCCTACGATCTGGAGCGCCGCACGCAGGCGCGCGGCGGCAGCCGCTACGAGCGCAAAATTGTGGAAATTTTCTTGGCTCGCCGCATTGAGGACAAGTACGACAAGAGCCAAATCATGGAGTTCTACCTCAACCGCGTCTACTTCGGTCGCGGCTTCTACGGCATCCGCTCGGCCTCGCTGGGCTACTTCGGCAAGGAACCCGCCGACTTGACCGTGCGCGAGGCGGCCAGCATCGCCGCCCTCATCAAGAACCCCGAGAACTACAACCCCATCCGCAACCCCAAGCTCAACCAAACGTGGCGCAACGATGTCATCGACCGCATGGAGCGCGCGGGCTATCTGACGGCGGGCGAGGCGGCGCGCGTGAAGGAGCAGCCGCTGGGGCTCAACCCCAAGCCGCTGCGCCGCAACACCTCCTTTCTCCACTCGATTGTGCAGCAGCAGGCGGTGGACATCTTCCGCAACCCCGAGCGCGGCGAGGAAATCGTCAAGAGCCGAGGCATCAAGGTCTACACGACCATCGACAAGCAGATGCAGGAGGCGGCAGAGAGTGCCCTCTCCAATCGCCTGAGCGAGTTGGAGCAGCACGAGGGCTACGCCCATGTGCGCTTTGAGGAAAAGGACGACCCGCGCTGCGCCCAGCACCGCTACATCGACGGCGCCGTGTACGCCGTCGACAACAAGACGGGCGGGGTGCTCGTCTACGTGGGCGGGCGCAACTTCGAGCGCGACAACTTCGACATCATCGATGCTGGGCGCCGCCCCCTGGGCACGGCCATGCTGCCCTTCCTCTACATGAGCGCCTTCGACAACGGCTACTCACCCTGCTCGCGTCTGGTCGACGACGCCATGGACAACCGCTTGGCGGGCATCGGCGGTTCGGAGGGGATTTTGGGTGAGTGGGGGATGGAAGTCAACAAGGGGCGCTACCTCGACTCGGTGACGGCGCGCCAGGCGCTGGAGTGGAGCAAAATCGCCGCGTCAGCGCGGCTCGGCATCGCGCTGGGCTCGCACCCGACCAAGGGAGCCAAGGCCTTTGTCGACACCCTGACCAACGTGGGCATCACCCCGCCGCCGCGCAACGCCTCCAGCACCGAGGCCAAGCCGCAGTATTATCCCCGCGTCTACTTGGGCACGGAGCCCGCCTCGCTGCGCGAAGTGACCATGGCCTACACGGTTTTCCCCAACGCGGGACGCCGCCCCATTGCCCCCTACATCGTCACCAAGGTGACGGACAGCAACGGCAAGATCCTGTGGGAAAATCCCCTGGCCGTCACGCACAACATGGTGGCGAGCACCACCCCCTGCACAGCCTACCGCCTGCACAGCATCATGCGCGAATCGCTCGACAAGGGCTCCGCGCAGCGTCTGCGCCCCTACCTGCCCGACGGCTTCAACGGCGCGGCCAAGACCGGCACCAACTACGACTTTGCCGACAACGCGCTCTTTGTCTACAACTCCTCCTTCACCTGCGGCATCTGGCTGGGCTTCCTCAACGACCACCAGCCCATTTATCCCGAGGCTTTCGGCGGCGACACCTGTGCGCCTATCATGGGGGCGGTGTTGCAGGCGGCGGGCAAGCGCTACGCGGATGAGCCCCTGCCGTTGCCCGAGGGCGTGGAGGAGGTGGAAATCTGCACTACCGGCGGGCAGCTCGCGACGAACTTCTGCTTTGAATCGGTGATGCGCAACGGCAAGGCGGGCTATGTGCGCCCCACCTACCGCGAGTATTTCAACAAGGGCGATGTGTCGTTGGGGCTCTGCTCGGTGCACGGCGACGGGAGCCCCTCGCTCGTGGACTTTCTCGACATCCACGGCGGCCGCCTGAGCAACACGCGTGTGCTGCCCGTGCTGCCGGTGCTGCCCAAATCCACGGCGCTGCTCGGCAAGGACCCCTACGAATGCGACACCTCCCTCTCGCCCAAGTACAAGGATGCTGCGGACCTGGGCGATGTCGGCAGCGCTGCCGAAGAGGTGAGCGAGAGCGCCGACGACACTCCCGAAGAGGCGGGCGAAACCCCGACCGACAGCTCGCTGCAGCTGACACCCCCCCCCCCCCCGCGCCCTTTTCCCCCTGTCCCCCCTCAACTCTGATTTTCTTCCCATGTCCACCATCGAACAAGCTCTGGCTGCCACGCAGGAGAAGGCCCTGCACATCAACCTCGACAACACGTTCTACGGCTCCTTTGCCGAAATCGGCGCCGGACAGGAAACCGCCAACTGGTTCTTCCGCGCGGGTGCGGCGGCCGGCACCGTGGCCAAGACCATCTCGGCCTACGACATGACCGTGAGCGACACGCTCTACGGCTCGGCCAAGCGCTACGTTTCCGAAGAGCGCCTGAAGCAGATGCTCGATTACGAATACAGCCACCTCATCGAGCGTTTGGGAGCCAAGCGCGGGGAGAGCACCTGCTTCTTCACCTTCTGCAACACCGTCAAATGCAAGGGCTACCGCGACAACGGCCCTTGGTTCGCGTGGCTGGGCGTGCGCTTTCAGCTGCGCCCCGGGGTCGAGCCCAGCGATTTGGTGATGCATGTGCGCCTGCTGGTGCCCGACCACGACCTGCAGATGCGCGTGCTGGGCATCCTCGGTGTCAACCTGATCTACGCGCTCTTCTACAAGCGCGACCGCATGGAGGATTTTGTGGAAAGCGTGGGCGAGAACATCGACCGCCATTTCTTTGAGATTGACTTCATGCGCTTCTCGGGCAACGGCTTCGGCATGTTCGACAACCGCATCCTCGCCCTGCAGCTCGTGCGCAGCGGGCTTTCCGAGGCGACCCTCTTCTGCCCCGACGGCACCGTGGCGCAGCCGGCCGACTTGCTCTACAAGCGCCCCATCGTGCTCATGCGCGGCAGCTTCATGCCGCTGTGCAACATCCACTCGGAGATGATGGAGGCCGTGCGCGCCAAGTTCCTGCCCACCCTCAGCCCCGATCAGCGTGAGCGGGCGGTGGACATCTGCGAAATCTCGCTCACCAACCTCCTGCGCGGCTCGGAGGTGGATCTGCTCGACTTCATCGACCGCGCCGATGCCTTGGCGGCTCTCGGCAAAATCGTCATGGTCACCAACATCACCCACTTCCACCGCATCTCGCAGCTGCTCAACCAGTTCACGAAAGCGCCCATCGCCATCGCGCTCTCCATCGGCCTGCTCAACGAGCTCTTCAAGGACAAGTGGGCCGACGACCTGCCCGGCGGCATTCTGGCCAGCATGGGGCACATCTTCCTCAACGAGACTCGCTTTTACGTCACGCCTTGGATTAACCGCAAGACGGGCGAATTCGTCACTGCCGGTACCTACCGCGCCCCGGAGAAATACCACTACCTCTACCGCCACCTGCGCGAGAGCGGCAACATCATCGAGGTGCCCTACTTCAACCAAAAACTGCTCCTCTGCACCCCGCGCGACATCATCCGCATGATTCGCGAGGGCGATGAGCAGTGGCGCGACTACGTGCCGGAGGCGGCCTGCCGCATGGCCGACCATTTGAAAGGAGGCAACGCGTGACGAACGAGCGGGCTCAGTTCCCCCTGTTGAGCTGTACCGTCGGCAAGGCTCCCCTCGTCTATCTGGACAACGCCGCCACCACGCAGAAACCCCTCTGCGTGCTGGAGGCGCTGGAGCGCTACTACCGCAGCGTCAACGCCAACATCCACCGCGGCGCGCACTACCTCAGCCGACTGGCCACCGAGCAGCACGAGGCGGCGCGTCTGACCGTCGCTGAGTTCCTGCATGCCGCTTCGCCCCGCGAAGTCATTTTTACCTCCGGCACCACGGCGGGGATCAATCTGGCGGCGCAGGTGCTCACCTCCTGGTTCAAGCCCGGGGATGAGATTCTGACGACCACCGACGCGCACCACTCCAACATCGTGCCCTGGCAGATGCTCTGCGAGCGCACGGGGGCCGTGCTGCGCCCCATCCCCCTGACATCCGAGCTGCGCTTGGACACGGCAGCCTATGAGCAGATGCTCAACCCGCGCACGCGACTGGTGGCCATCCCCTGCGTCTCCAACGCGCTGGGCGCGGCGCACCCGGTGCAGCAGATGATTGCCGCCGCCAAGCGCAACCGCCGCGACACGCTGGTGCTGCTGGACGGCGCGCAGAGCACCGCCCACCAAGCGGTGGATGTGCAGGCGCTCGGCTGCGATTTCTACGTGTTCTCGGGGCACAAGATTTATGCCCCCACGGGCACGGGCGTCCTGTGGGGGCGCGAGGAGCTGCTGGAGCAGCTGCCGCCCTGGCAGGGCGGTGGCGAGATGATTGCCGAAGTCTCCTTCGCCGGGACCACCTACAACAAGCTGCCCTTCAAATACGAAGCCGGCACCCCCAACATCGGCGGCAACATCGTGCTGGCCGAGGCGCTGCGCTATGTGCAGCGCGTGGGGCTTGAGCGCATTGCCGCCCGCGAGCAGGCGCTCACCCGGCGCCTCTACGACGGCTTGGCGGCCATGAACGGGGTGCAGATTCTCGGCGCGCGCGAGGGCAGGGGGGCGCTGATTTCCATCGTGGTGCCGGGTGTGCACCACTACGATTTGGGCACCCTGCTGGACCACATGGGCATTGCCGTGCGCACGGGGCACCACTGTTGCCAGCCGTTGATGGCGAGCTTGGGCATCACGGGCACCACGCGCTACTCCCTGGCGCTCTACAACAACGAGGACGACGTGGAGCGCGCCCTGAGCGCCACGCGCCGCGCGCTGGACATGCTGCGCTGATTTTTTCCCCTCTCTCACCTCTCCCCCGTCATGGCAG
>JBJEVL010000202.1:0-8575 GCA_051884335.1 Akkermansia sp.
CCTGCGGACTGGCGCGAGCGCGCGGCGCGGGTGGGGGGCTTGCGCCTTTGTTGGGGCACAGAGGAAGAAATTCCTGCCGACTTAGTGCGGCAGGACGGCGCCGGGCAGCCGGACATCGGCTCGCCGCGCGCCCTGCGCGGCGGTCGGGTGCGGCTGTGCTGCCCCGGTCCCTACCCCGCGCACTGGCTGCGCTTCGGCAGCACGCAGCCGCAGTTCTTCCACGACAACGCCTTCCGCACGGTGGATGTTCCCCTGGTGCTGCGCCACCCGCAGACGGGCGCCTCCCTGCCCGGCACGGCGGCGGCGTGGGCGGTGCGGGGGCGCCAAGTGTTCTTTTTCCTGCGCGCGGGGGTGCGCTACAGCAATGGGCGCCCCCTGCGCGCGGGGGATTACCTGCTGGGGGCGTTGCTGCGCGCGGAGTGCGGCGATGGCGGGGCGCAGGTGCTGGCGGAGGAGGCCGAGGAGCTGCGGGTGTACGGCGACAGCGCGCTGGCGCTGACGCTGCGGCACCCCTCGCCCTGCCCCGAGCAGAGCGCCGCCGCGCTGCTGACGGCGGCCGAGCCCGCGTTCTACGCCTCGTTCGGCAGCGATTACCGCGAGCGCTACGCGCAGCGCATTCCCCCCACCACGGGGGGCTACCGCGTGGGGCACTGCGAGCGCGGGCGGCTGGTGGTGCTGGAGCGCGTGCGCGACTGGTGGGGGCGCGAGCAGCCCTACCTGCGCCACAGCTGCAACGCCGATGCCGTGGAATACCATTTTCTCACCGATGAGGCGCAGGCATGGGAGTTCCTGCTGCGCGGGCGGCTCGATGCCCTGCAAACGCGCAACCTGACGGCGTGGCACCGCCGCGCGGAGGAGTGCGAGGCGGCGGGTCTGCGGCGGGTGCAGCTGCGGGCGGCGGAGTACCCGCTGCCGCCCTACGGCATTGTCCTCAACGCGCGCACGCTGCTCGATGCGAACCTGCGCCGCGGGCTGCTGCACGCGCTGGACATGGGGCGCGCCGCCGAGCTGCTCTTCCGCGGCGAGGCCGAGCGCGCCGCCAAGCTTTTCGAGGGCTACGGCGCCCTGAGCGCGCCTGCGGGCGAGCCGCCCCGCTATGACCCGGCGACAGCGCGCGCTGCCTTTGCCGCCGCCGGCTACACGCAGGCGGGAAGCGACGGCATTCTGCGCCACCCCACGGGCGAGCCGCTGCGGGTGCGGCTCTGCTACACGCCGAACGAGAAGGTGAGCACGCTGGTGCAGGTGCTCCTCGCGGGGGCGCGGCGCTGCGGAGTGGAGCTGGTGCCGGATGCCCTGCCGTGGCAGTCGGCGGCGCAGCAGGTGCAGGAGGGGAGCCACGAGCTGCTCTTCTGGGCGACTGCGGCGGACACGCCCCTGCCGCGCCCGCGCCGCCTGCTCCACAGCAGCGCCTCGGGCTACGATGCGCCCTTCGGCGCGCAGGATGCCGCGCTGGATGCGCTGATTGAGCGCTACGAGGCAGCGCCCGATGCCGCGGCGCTCGCCGCCATCGAGCAGCGCGTGCGCGAGCTGGCGCTGTGGCTGCCCGGCTGGCGCGAGAACCGCGTGTACCTGCTGCATGCGCCGCGCCTGCAGCTCCCGAGCGAGCAGGAGGGAATGTTCACCGCCGCCGCGCCCTACGAGGTGGGGCAGGCCAACCTCTACTGGCTGCAACCGTGAGCCGCCGCTTTGAACGACGCACCCGCGACCGCGCGGCGCAGCGCCGCGCGCGCCTGCTGCTTGCCGCACGCCGCCGCGCGCTCGCCGTGCTCGCCCTGCTCGGTCTGTCGGCCGCGGTCGCGGCGCGGCTTCCCCACCCCCGCGGCGGCGCGATGAGCGCCCGCGATCCGCTGACGGCGCTGCTCCCCGAGGCCGCCGCCCCGCTGCCGCACCCGACACCCGCGACCCGACCCGCCCCGCTGCCGCAGCGCGCCCGAGCGACCGCGCCCCTGCTCCCCCCGCTGCCGGAGGCGGACATCCGCCCAGGCTCCGCCGGCGCCCCCGCCGCCGAGCTCGCTGCTGCCGAGTTGCCCCCGGCACCGGAACTGCCCGAGCTGCCCGACCTCCCGCCGGAGCTCGAGCTCGACGCTCCCCCCGAGCCGGTGCCGACAAAGGCACACCCCCGCCGCACCGCCGTGGTGCGCCGCACCGCGCCGCCCGCCGACGAAGCACCGCCGCTCCGCCCGCCCCGCTACCGCCATGCGCCCGCGCCGCCGCCCCCCGACCCGCCCCGCGCCGCGCAGCTGCGCGTGCGCATCGCCGTCTCGGCGCAGGGCGAGCCCACCGCCGTGGAGATTCTGGAGAGCAGTGGGCACAGCGAGCTCGACCGCCGCACCCGCGCCTGGGTGCTGGCGCACTGGAGCTTCTACCCCGCGCAGCGCGCGGACGACAGCCCCGCGCCCTCCGCCGTCATCACCCGCATCATCTTCGAGGACGCGGGCTGACCACGCCCGCCGTGCTCATTCGCACAGGTCGGCGATGTAGCGGACGAAGGCGGGGTCGTCGTGGCGGCAGATCAGCGGTGCGCCCGTGTCCAGCGCGGCAATCTGCTCCTCCTCGGCGGGGGAAAGCTCAAAATCGAAGATGGCGATATTCTCGCGCATGCGCTCGGCATGCGTGGTCTTGGGGATGCAGACGATGCCCCGCTGCACCAGACTGCGCAGCGCCACCTGAGCGGCGGTCTTGCCGTGCGCCGCGCCGATGCGACGCAGCACCGCGTTGCGGAAAATGTCGTTCTTGCCCTCGGCCAGCGGTCCCCACGACTCCGTCACCGTGCCGTAGCGCGCCATCTGCGCCTGCAACGCGCGCTGCTGGCAAAAGACATGCGTCTCCACCTGATTCACGGCGGGAATCACCCCCGAGAACTCCACGAGATCCTGGTAGCGGTCGCGCAGGAAGTTCGACACGCCGATGGCGCGCACCTTGCCCGCTTTCTGCGCCGCCACCATGGCGCGCCAGGTGCCGTAGTAGTCCCCGTAGGGCTGGTGGATGAGCAGCAGGTCGATGTAATCCGTGCGCAGCTTGCGCAGCGAGGCATCGATGGAGGCCGCCGCCTGCTTCTCCCCCGCGTGGCTCACCCACACCTTGGTGGTGATAAAAACCTCCTCGCGCGGCCAGCCGCCCGCAGCCAGCGCCTGCCCCACGCCCTCCTCATTCTCGTAGGCCTGCGCCGTGTCAATCGCCCGATAGCCGAAGCGCAGCGCATCAGTCACGCAGCGCGCGCAGGCATCGGGAGTCACCTGATACACACCGAAACCGAGCAGCGGCATCTGCACCCCGCCCCTGAGAGTTACATATTCCATAACATCCCCATTGTAACCGCTTCCGAATCGGATGTCAACCGACTGTTTGCCGCCAAAGTCCCCCAACGCACGGCAAAACCACACCACCCGCGCATTTCCCCCTTTGCGCCGCGCCCCGCCTGTGCTAGACTGGGGCGATGACCACCGAGAAACTCATTCTCGTTGCCGAGGACGACCCCACCATCCGCCGCATTTTGGGCGATGCGCTCGCGAGGGCGGGCTATGCCGTACACAGTGCGGCCGACGGGCGCGCTGCGCTCGGGCTGCTGCTTCGCGAACCGGTCGATTTGGCGCTGCTGGACATCAACATGCCCGAGATCGACGGCTTTCGCCTGCTGCGGCTCATGCAGCGCGAATGCCCCGGCACGCCGAGCATCATCCTCACCGCCCACGGCGATGAGCAGGAGCGCGTGCGCGGGCTCGAACTGGGCGCCGACGACTACGTGGTCAAACCCTTTTCGATGGCCGAGCTGCTGGCGCGGGTCGCCGCCGTGCTGCGGCGCTCCGCCGGGCGGCATTTGGCCACCGCGCAGCTCTTCCCCTTCCCCGGCGGGCAGCTCGACGGTGCCGCGCGCCGCGCCTGCGCCGCCAACGGCAGCCCCCTGCCCCTGACGGAGCGCGAGTTTGAGCTCTTCCGCTACTTCCTGAGCCACCCCGACCGCCTGCTGCCGCAGGAGGAGCTCCTGCTGCGCGTTTGGGGCAGCCGCACCCCCGCCGCCCGCACCCGAACCGTCGCCGTCACCCTGACCCGCCTGCGCGACAAACTGCCGCCCTCTGCCGCCGCCTGTTTTGAGAACGTGCGCGGGCGCGGCTACCGATGGAACAGCCCCGCCTCCCCCGCCCCATGAACAAGCGCTTCCTCACGATCCTGCTCGTCTTTTCCCTGCTCACCCTCGGCGCTGTCTTGTGGCAGGCGCGCGAGGCGAGCCTGCTCGACAGCCGCCTGCAGGACATCGACCGCAGCAGCCAACTGCGCCGCCTCACCGAGCTCTCCCTGCCCCGCGTGCAGGCCGAGCTGGATGTGCTGCTCACCCAGGAGCGCGCCAAACTGGGCGACGCCCCCCTGCTCGGCGCGCGCTACGACATGCCCGAGGGCGGCAAGGCCGACTGGAACTGCGGCTTCTTCTTCCTCAGCCCCGCCGGGCTGCAGGTACCCGAGGGCGAGGAAGATTTTGCCGCCCTGCTCAACCGCGCCACCCCCGTCATCGACACCATCCGCCGCAAAGCCTACAACCCCGCCGCGCCCGTCTACGACGTCAGCAAAGCCGGTAGCTACGACCCGCGCAGCCAGCTCCCCGTCTTCGGCGTCTACGAAGTGCTCGACCCCGACTTCAGCCGCCCGCTCGAACTCAAGGGCAGCCCCTCCCCCTTCTTCGCCTGGCACTACAAGGACAACCTCGTCTACATGCGCTGCGTGCCCACCACCCACGGCGCCGCCGCCGAGGGCATGATCATCGACGCGCGCAAGCTCGCCGCCCACCTGCTGCCGCTGGTCGAACCGCGGCTGCTGCAGCCCGAAATCGACTTCGCCCGCCCCGGCGAGAGCGCCAACCTGGCCCCCCTCCCCCTCGTGCTGCGCCCCGGCAAAGCCGTTGAACTGCCCGACAGCAGCGCCCGGCGCGACGCCATCCGCAGCACCGTCTGCGCCGCCTGGTTCCTCGCAGGCTGCACCATCGTCATCCTCCTGACCCTGCTCGGCTTCAGCGCCCGCATCGAGCGGCGGCGCAGCGACTTCGTCTCCGCCGTCACCCACGAACTGCGCACCCCCCTCACCGGGCTGCAGCTCATGAGCGATATGCTTGCCGACGGGCTGGTGCCCGCCGACAAAATCGCCCAATACCACGCCGACCTCCGCGATGAAACCCGGCGGCTCGGGCATCTGGTCGAGAATGTGCTCGCCTTTGCCCGGCTCACCCGAGGCAAGCGTCGCGGGCGGCTCGACAGCGGGCCCTGCCGCGAGCTGCTCGACAGCGTGCTGAACAAGAGCGCCGAGCACCTGCGGCAGGCGGGCTTCCGCGTGCGCATCACGCAAGACAAGAACACCGACCTCATCACCCTGCGCACCGACCTGATTTCCCTCGGTCAAATCCTGACCAACCTCGGCGACAACGCCATCAAATACGCTGCCACCGCCGCCCAGCCCACCATCACCTTCAGCATCCTGCGCCGCCACGACCGACTCGCCCTCCGCATGGCCGACAACGGCCCCGGCATCGCCGACGACATCCGGCGGCACGGGCTCTTCCGCCCCTTTGCCCGCTCCGCAGGCTCCGACCGCGGCGGCAAACCGGGTGTCGGGCTCGGGCTCGCCCTCTCCCGCGACCTCGCCCGCAGCATCGGCGGCGACCTGACGCTGGAAAAAAGCGACAACAGCGGCAGCAGCTTCCTCCTCACCCTGCCCCTCAACTAACCCGGCAACCGATACCACGCTGCCGCGCGGCATCGGTGTGCCCCCACCCCCACGATACACAACAAGGCAGTTCCCTGAACGGAAACTGCCTTGTTAAGGGACGGAGCGGGGGGGATTCGAACCCCCGGTACGGGTTAATGCCCGTACGACCATTTAGCAAACGGTTGCTTTCAGCCTCTCAGCCACCGCTCCAATGCCATGTGCCGCGAAGTATAGCGGGCGGGACCCCCCGCGTCAACAGAAAAATCACCACCTGACAGAAAAAACAGCGTTCGCACGTCGAAAAGGCAGAAAAGGGGCTTGTCCCCGGCGCGGGGGCAGACTACAATGCCCCCATGAAGAAGCCTTACCTCGCCCTTGCCGCCGCCCTCCTCAGTCTGCTGCCCGCTTTCGGCGCGCTCGAATGGCTCACCGACCTGCCCACCGCTCAACAGCAAGCCGACGAGCAGCACAAAGTGATTCTCGCCGACTTCACCGGCTCCGACTGGTGCGGCTGGTGCATCCGGCTGAAGAAAAATGTCCTCGACACCCCGGAGTTCGAGCGATTCGCCGCCGAGCGCTTCATCCCCCTCGAAATTGACCTGCCGCAGCGCAAGGACTTCCCCGCCGCGCAGCGCGCCGCCAATGAAGCCCTCGTCGCGCGCTACAACATCTCCGGCTTCCCCACCATCCTCGTGCTGGCACCGGACGGCACCGTGGTCGGCGGCTTCGGGGGAGGCCTCCCTGACGTCGCGGCGGCGCGCGAACCCCTGGAAGCTGCCCTTGACAACGCCCGCGCCTACGCCGAGGCCACCCGACAGACCGTGCCCGACGATCAGCTCAGCGCTCTGCTGCACGTCTACCGCAGCATCCCCGAGGATGTGCGCGAACACGCCGAGAGCCTACGCGAGCGCCTCATCGCCCTCGACCCCGAGGACAGCAGCGGCCTGCGCCGCGAGCGCGAGGCCGAACTCCAACGCGCAAGCATCTCACAACAGCTCCGGCAGGCGCAAGGCCCCGAGGCCATGCTCGTCATCGTCGACCAATGGCTGAACAGCGAGCAATTGGCCGCCGAGAATCAAGCGGATCTGCTCAGCATCAAAGCGCAAATTCTGCTCACCCTCGCGCAAAACGCCGATGACATCGCCGCCGCCAAACAGACCGCCCTCAAAGCGCTCGAGCTCGACCCGCAGGCCACCCCCGAGCTGCGTCAACGCATCGAAGCCGCCTTCAGTGACCCCGAGCGCCTGCTCAAGCGCGCCGCCGAGATCCGCGCACGCATGAAGAAGTAATCCCGCGAATAGCGCAAAAAGTTTTGAATTCAGCTTGACAAAGACACTGAGAGAGTGTATACAAGCCCCCCACAAAGTTATGGCTAAGAAAAGCTGGATTGAAAGAAACAAGAAGAAGGCAGCTGTCGCGGCTCGTTATGCAGACCTCCGTGCCAAGCTGAAGGCTGAAGGCGACTACATCGGTCTGACGATGCTGCCGCGCAATGCTTCTCCCGTTCGCCTGGTGAACCGCTGCGAGCTCACGGGGCGTCGCCACGCTTTCCTGCGCCGTTTCCACCTGTCCCGTATCGCCTTCCGCGAGTTGGCCAACGCCGGGCAGATTCCCGGTGTGACCAAGTCGAGCTGGTAATCGCCACAGTTCCGAACTTGACAATCTTCCTTGGCGCGGGCTATTCTGGATGAGGATAGCCCGCGCTCGCCTATGCCAATCTACGAATACATCTCCGAGCACCCCGAAGACCCTGCGCGCTCCTGCCCCATGTGCCGCCGGGGCTTCGAGCTCATGCGCCCGCTGAGCCGCGAGCCGCTCACGCGCTGCTTCTACTGCAAAAACCCCGTCCGCAAGAAAATCGGGGTCGTCAACGTGCCGCACATCACCGCGCCCCTCTCCGTCAGCGATGCGAAGAAAGCCGGCTTTACCGTGCTGGAAAAGCGCGACACCGGTGTCTACGAAAAGCAATGAACTTCTTTCTGACCCCCGAAGAGATTGCCGAGCTGCACTGGGAATACCCCGGCGCGGCCTCCATCGTGCTCTTCCTGCTCGGCATCGGCTTCTTCCTCTTTCTCAACGCCTTCTTCGTCGCCAACGAATTCGCCAGCTCGCGCGTGCGCCAGAGCCAGCTGGCCGAAAATGAGGACGACAGCAAGGGCGAAGCCCGCCGCCGCGCCACCGCCCTGCACATCGTCCGCCACCTCGACACCTACCTCTCCGCCAACCAGGTGGGCATCACCCTCGCCTCGCTCGCGCTGGGCAATCTGGGCGAACCCTTCATCGAAAGCCTCATTGCGCCGCCGCTGAGCTACTTCCTGCACCTCTCGTCCGAAGTTGTCAGCATCACCTCCTACATCGTCGCCTACAGCCTCTTCACCTTTGCCCACGTTGTGCTCGGCGAACTGGTACCCAAGAGCCTCGCCCTGCGCCACCCGCTGGAAATCTCCATGGCCACCGCGCCGTGGATGCAGCGCTTCGCTCGCTCCACCTCGCTCATCGTCAAGGCCTTCAACAACACCGCCAACGCCATCGCCCACGCCCTCTTCGGCGTCGACCCGCACTACGTGGCCAACAACACCCACAGCGCGGAAGAAATCGCCCTCATCGTAGAGGAGAGCGGCCGCGCCGAGGAGGTGACGGAGACCGAAGCCGAAATCTCCAAGAACGCGCTGGAGCTCAACGACCGCAGCGTCTACGACATCATGGTACCGCGCAACAAGCTGCAGGTGCTCGACATCGCCCAACCCTTCGACCGGCTGCTGGAGCAAGTCACCAACAGCAGCCACAGCCGCTTCCCCCTCGTCTCCGGGCATCTGGACAACGCCGCCGGCTGGCTGCACGTGAAAGACGTGCTGCGCATGGTGCGCGAGGGGCAGAGCGACAT
>JBJEVL010000203.1:0-8536 GCA_051884335.1 Akkermansia sp.
GGCGTCCTTGGTCCAAGCCATGGCGTAGGTGTGGAACTCGTTCATGTCCTCCTCGGAGCGGAAGCGCGCCTTGCCGCCGCCGCCCGTGCTGATGGAGTTGTGTCGCCCCTCGGCGTTGTTGAAGTGGATGGTTTGGTAGATGCTGGGCTCGTGGTGCAGGCGCTCCAAAATGTCGATCTCGCCGCTCTGCGGCCAGTCGTTTTGCAGGGGAATCATCCAGATGGCGGGCCAGGCGCCGCGCGCGCCGCGCAGCTTGGCGCGCACCTCGACATAGCCGTAGCGGAAGGAAAAAGTCTTGTCGGTAAAGATGCCGCCGCAGGCGTAGGTTTCCGCCTTGCCCTCGGGGTCATCCTGACTGGTGTAGCGACCCCGCTTGCCCCACAGGGAGAGGGTGCCGTCGCCGTTGAGGGTGACGAGCGCCTCGTCCCGCGACTGGTAGCGCCGCCAGTCGGGCACCTTGCCGGGGAGGTACTCGATGCGGTTCCACTTGCTGAGGTTCAGGGTGCTGCCGTCGAACTCATCGCGAAAGACGAGTTTCCACTCGGGATGGGCGGCGCGCAGGGCGGCGGCATCATCCTGAGCCGGGCAGAGCGGCGCGAGGATCGAAACAAGAGCGGCGCAGAGGAAGAGGAGGAGCTTCACGCTGCCTATCTTAGCACGGCTCGGGCTCCCCGGCAAGCTCAGGCGCAGTCGGCGCAGGCGGCCTCGGCGCAGCGGCGCCCGTCCATGGCGGCCGAGACGATGCCGCCCGCAAAGCCGGCGCCCTCGCCGCAGGGGTAGAGCCCTGCGAGCTGCGGGTGTTGCAGGGTGGCGGGGTTGCGGGGAATGCGCACGGGGGAGCTGGTGCGCGTCTCGCTGCCGATGAGCAGCGCGTCCTCGCCGGCAAAGCCGCGCAGTTTGCGGTCGAAGAGCCGCAGCCCCTCGGCCAGCCGCCGGGCGACGCCGCGCGGCAGCAGCGCATTCAGGTCGCAGGGGGTGATGCCGGGGTGGTAGCTGGTGCGGGGCAGGGCGGCGCTGACCCGCCCGGCGAGGAAGTCGCGCACGCGCTGCGCCGGGGCGCACATGCGACCGCCCCCGGCCTGAGCGGTGGCGATTTCCAGCGCTTTTTGGTAGGCGATGCCGCTGAGCACGCCGTGTTCGGCGCGGTAGGCGTCCGTGTCCTCGGGCTCGACGGTGACGACAAAGCCCGAGTTGGCGAAGGGGGAGTTGCGGCGCGAGAGCGACATGCCGTTGACAACCACCTCGTCGTTCTCCGTGGCGGCGGGCACGATGAAGCCCCCCGGGCACATGCAGAAGGAGTGCACGCCGCGCCCGTCGAGCTTGGTGGCGAGGGTGTAGGCGGCGGCGGGCAGCCCCTCCGGGCGCGGCTGACCGGGACGCAGGTGGTACTGCGCGGCGTCGATGAGCGCCTGCGGGTGTTCGATGCGCACCCCTACGGCGAAGGGTTTGCGCTCCAGCGCCAGCCCCTGCGCGCTGAGCATGCGGTAGACGTCGCGCGCGCTGTGCCCCGTGGCGAGGATGACGGCGTCGCCCGCGAATTCGCGCCCGTCGGCGCAGCGCACGCCCACGGCGCGCCGTCCGTCGGCCGAGCGCAGCAGCGCGCAGACGCGGGCGCGGAAGTGCACCTCGCCCCCGGCGTCGAGGATGCTCGCGCGCATGGCCTTGATGATGTTGGGCAGGCGGTTGGAGCCGATGTGGGGGTGGGCATCGGTGAGGATGCGCGGGTCTGCCCCGTGGGCGACGAAGGTTTCGTAGATCTCGCGCACGGAGCCGCGCTTGGTGGCGCGGGTGAAGAGCTTGCCGTCGGAGAAGGTGCCGGCGCCGCCCTCGCCGAAGCAGTAGTTGGAGTCCTCGACCACATAGCCGTCGCAGTTGATGGGGTGGAGGTCGAAGCGGCGGGCGGAGACGTCCTTGCCGCGCTCCAGCACGATGGGGCGCGCGCCGAGTTCAAGGCAGCGCAGTGCTGCGAAGAGCCCGCCGGGACCGCTGCCCACGATGATGATGCGCCGCGCCCCTGCGGCGGGGGCGCTGTAGCAGCGCTGCGGCAGCTCGGCGGGCGGCAGGGGCTCGTCGATGGCGACGAGCAGGCGCAGTTGCTTGCAGATGGGGCGGCGGCGCGCGTCGATGCTCTCCTTGAGCAGCCGCAGTCCGGTGATGCGGCGCGGGGAGATGCCCAGCTGCCGCGCGGCGGTGCGGCGGCGGATGTTGTCGTCGGCCGCGTCGGGGAGGGGAAGGTGGATGTCCTGCTCGGTGATCATGCGCGACCGAGGCACTGCTGCATGTACATGGCGGGCACATCGACCTCGGGCGAGCCGACGACGACGGCGGGCACCCCGGCCACCGTGGTGTGGGGGCTGACATCCTGCAGCACGACGGACGAGGCCGCTACCTTGGCGCCCTCGCCGATCTCGATGCGACCGAGAATCTTGGCGCCGGCGCCGATGAGTACGCCGCTGCGCACGATGGGGTGGCGCGCGCCGCCCTTGAGCTTGCCCGTGCCGCCGAGGGTGACCTCGTGGAGCATGGAGACATCGTTCTCGATGATGGCGGTTTCGCCGATGACGATGCCCGTGCCGTGGTCCATGAAGATGCCGCAGCCGATTTGCGCCGCGGGGTGGATGTCGATGGCAAAGACCTCGCTGCTGAGGCTTTGGAAGAGCAGGGCGAGCAGGTGGCGGCCGTCCTCCCACAGCAGGTGCGAGATGCGCTGCGTGGTGAGCGCCAGAAAGCCCTTGAAGAAGAGCAGGGGCTCCAGCAGGCTGTTGCAGGCGGCATCGCGCTCGAGCACGGCGCGCAGGTCGGCGGCGATGCAGTCGAGCGTCAGCGGGCTCTTGCGCAGGGTGGTGCGGATGAGCGGTTCGAGCTCATCGCGCCCGATGTCGTGGCGCGAGAGCTTGCGCGCCAGACGCACCGCCACGGCGTTGCAGAGCGAATTGCGGCTCAGCACCACATCGTCCAGCATGCCGCTGAGGCGCGGCTCCTGCTGTGCCGCCTCCTCGGCGGCGGCGTAGACCTCGCGCCACACCTCTGCCGCGAGTCCCTCGCGCGCGGGGCGCATCTTATCCGGGTGAAGAATTTCTTTGCTCATGGCCAATCAGTCGATGCAGCAGTCCTGCAACATTTCATCGAGTCGGTAAGTCATCTCGGCCAGCGCTTCGCGCGCAGGCGATTCGGGCAGCAACCAGAGCACCTCGCGCGCCTCGGCGTTGCGCGCCAGCCCCTCATCCACCGAGCGGCGAATCGCCTCCGCAAAAGCCTCTGTGCCGCGCAGGCTCGCGTAGTCGATTTCCTCGTGCCTCTCCACGGCGCGGTGCACCCGCTCGGCCACGTCCTCGCTGGTCGATTCCATGAGGAAAAAGACCGGGAGCGTAAGCTTGCCCTTCTCGGCGTCGGTGCCCAAGGTCTTGCCTGCGGCGGTGTCATCCCCCGTCAGGTCGAGGCAGTCGTCGTAAATCTGGTAGGAGATGCCCAGCAGGGTGCCCATGCGGTTGAGTTGGCCGATGAGCTCCTCGTCGAGCTCCTGCAGGTAGCCCGCGCCGCTCATAGCCATGGCGAAGAGCGTGGCGGTCTTTTTGCGGATGAGCTCGTAGTAGTCCGCGCGGCTCATGTCGGCATCCCACAGGCGGGTGGATTGCTCCACCTCGCCCTCGCAGAGGTCGCGCACGGCGATGGCCATGCGGCGGATAAAGCGGGTGTCGCCGATGTCGGCGCCCATGACCATGGCCTGCGCGAGCAGCGAGTCGCCCAGCAGAACGGCCAATTCATTGCCCCACAGTGCGTTGGGCGTGGGGGCGTCGCGCCGCGTGTCGGCCTTGTCCAGCACGTCGTCGTGGATGAGCGAGGCCATGTGCAGCATCTCCAGCAGGGCGGCAAAGGTGATGTGGCGGTCGCGGATGCCGCCGGTGGCCGCCGCCGTGAGCAGCACCAGCCCCGGGCGGATCATCTTGCCGCGCGCCTTGCAGATCTGCCGCATGTAGTCGCGGACATAGGGCGCAAAATGCTCGGTCTGCGCCTCGATGGTGCGGCGCACCCTGTCCAGCTCCTCACGGATGGTCTTGAGATGGGCTTTTTTGTTGCGGAGCTTGCTGAAGAAGGGGAAACTCATGGCGGCAGGTGGGGAAGGGGCGTGCTGCGCGGTGCCGTGCTGCCGAGAGCACCGCCGCCGTAGTGTAGCAGTCTTTGCGCGCCATTGCAATCTTTTCCCCGACACGGACGGAAGAAAAATACCCCGCACATGAAAAAGCTTGCGCTTCGCGAATTATGCTTGAGCTCGTTTGCGGGCAATGATAGTATCGACCCTATGAAGCGTGTATTGCTTTCTGCGGTTGTAATGGCGGCGGCGCTGACGGCTCCGCTGGGGGCGGTGCAGTTGTCGGATCTGAATCCCGCGATGACGCGTAACCAAGCGGATGACGAGCTCACGAAGGACTACGCCTACCGCATCCTGAGCGATCTGACGGTGCGCCGCATTTGGAATGTGGATGCGAACCGCAAGCTCTCGATGGATTTTGACCCCAAGCAGGACAAGCTGCTCTACATTTTGGTGGAGTACAAGAAGCCGGTGACGGTCAAGGACGGCATGGAGGATGTGGCGGCGATGACGCATGCGGAGAAGGTGAAGTGGAAGAAGTTGGATGTGAAGAAGGCGGCGAAGTACGCTGTGGAGAATGCGCGCGTGTCCAAGGTGGGCGGTGCCTACCTGTTTCTGGAGTGCAATCCCTCGGGTAAGTGCGTGCGCGTTGCACTGTACACGGACGCTCCCAAGGAGAACCGCCGCCACATCAATGCGCTGGTGATGGGGAGCTCCGGCGCGACAGCCTTGGGCAACAATGCCCGCGCCGATGCCGGGCGCGAGCTGAAGGCGGATGAGGCCGCCCGTCAGGCTCGCCCCAACAAAACGGATTTGGCCGGTGGCACGCCGCAGGAGGCCGAGGAGGAGGATTTCGTGGCAAGCCCCTCGCCGAAGGAGAAGGCGACGGCGAGCGCAGCGGCGGCACCGACGGATGAGCCTGCCTTTGAGAACCCCGGCGAGGCGGGCGTGCCCCAGCCGCCGCCCAATGTGGCGAGCAAGAAGTTGCAGAGCGCTTTGGCGGATGCGGGTTTGGGCGATGTGACGCCCGCGCAGTGGGGCATCGGGGCGGTGGCGCTGGTGCTGCTGCTGACCATCATCGGCATGGTGCGCCGCAGCAACGAGGCCAAGCGCCTGCGTGCCAAGGCCCGCGCGATGAGCAAGAGCGATCCGGGGGCGACGCTGCGTGCGCGTTCCGGGGTGGGCAAGCCCCGCGCGCGGCGCTGAGGTGCTTGCCGCATTCCCCGATGAGCGAGCGCATTTCCCTGTGCTGCCGGGAGGATGCGCTCGTGCGTTGCGGCGCTGAGCGCCCGGCTTCAGGAGCCCGGCATGCCGTATTCGAGCACCAGTGCTGCCTCGCTTTCCAAGAGGGCATTCTCCTGCGTCAGGAGTTCCTGCCGGATGGCTTGCAGCTCTTCCTGTCGCTTCAAAAAAGCTGCGCCTGTTTCGGCGGGAGTGCTGCGCAGGTAGTCTGCGCGTTTGTTCATGTAGTCGCGCCATGCTCGGTAGTCGGTAAGACTGCGGCGCAGGCGGTGCAGGTTGTTGCGGTGTGTCAAAATGTCGACCTGAACCTCTTTTTGCGTGGCTTTGTACTTGTCGCGGCTGTCGCAGTAGTTGTCCCACTGGGTCAGCCGCGTATCGAGCGTGTAGCTGAGGGTGAGGTTGAGGCGTGTGTCCGAGGAGGAGAGAAAGGTGCCCGAGTAGGTGCCTCCCGTTGAGGAAAAGAGCGAGGGACTGTAGATGCTGGTGTTGATGGTCGGCAGATACTGGAGCGCTACCCCATACTGGGCAAGCCGTGCCTGCTCCAACTTCAGCGCAAACTGGCAGACGATGAGCGGATCCAGCTTGTTGAGTTTGTCCTCGTAGTCGCGGAGGGAGATGTGCGGCATGCTCTCGGGCAGAATCCGCCAGCGAGCCGAGTAATCGCCCAGGAGCTTGGCGAGTTCGGCCTGCGCGGTGGCATCATCCTCCTGTGTCGGGCTTTCGGGGGCAGGAGTCGGTTTCTGTGCCTCCAGCGCCTTCCGGCGAGCTTCCAACTCGGCCTTGCGCACCGACAGGTAGAGCTTGGAAATCAACTCGCGCTCCCGACCTTCGCAGCTCTTGCTGGCGGCAAACGCCCGGGCGCGGCTCGCATAGACGCGGTAGGGAACCTGCGTGAGGGTGGGAATGGAAAAGTCGACGTTGAGGTTTTGTTCGAGATCCTTGCCGGACCAGGTTTGCGAGAGCTCGCGGAGAGTCTTGTTGGCGTAGCCGTAATAACTGACCTGTGGGATGAGGTCGGTGTAGACGCTGAGTGTTTCGCGCTGTGCCTTGGCCTCGGCATTGCGCGCGGCGATGAGTTCGGCGTTGTTGCGGCGCATGATGCTGAGCGCCTGCTGCCACGAGATGGTGCGCTGCGGCAGCTCGTCCCAGATTTTGGATTCGGCAAATCGCCGCTCAATGTCCGCGCCGGTGTGCTCCAAATGGCGGCTGAGGCTGCACGCGGGCAGCAGACAGAGCGACAGGGGCAACAGCAAGCGGATATTCACAACATCGGCATCCTATCAGACCGAACGCCTCACCGCAAGCATGAGTTTTGCACTCGGATGTCATGCGGCGCCGCGATGTCCGCTGCCGCAGCGCGCCCCTGCCGCTGTTTGCGCTTGATTTCCCGCAGGTAGGGCAGTATGATGCGGGTATGTTTTGGGAGTTTCTCCGCGCTTTGTTCGAGATTGCGGTATTGTGGTTTTTGTTCTACCAGGTGTATCGCGGGGTGCGCGATTCGCGCGCAGCCTCCATGCTCGTGGGGCTGGTGGCGGTGCTGCTCTTGGGCTACTTGGTGGTGGAGTGGACGCAGGCGCAGGTGCTCAAGCAGCTGGCGGGGCTCATCATCGGCCCCGGGACGATTCTCGTCATCCTCTTCCAACCGGAGATTCGGACGGCTTTGGCCAAGTTCGGCTCCAACAAGCTCGTGCGGCGCCTGCTCAAGCAGCAGGTGGAGAATCAGGACTTCATTGCCCGGGTGTGCGACTCGGTGGCCTTTCTGGTCAGCAAGCGCTACGGCGCGCTCATCGCCATCTGCCGCACCAACACGCTCAAGGACTACGCCGCCACGGGCACCATTCTGCAGGCGCAGTATTCCCGCGAGCTGATCGGCACCATCTTCATGCCCAAGACCCCCCTGCACGACGGTGCGGTCATCGTCAACAACGAGCAGATTGTGGCGGCCGCCGCCATCCTGCCCGTCTCCAACCGCGAGTTGAAGGATCGCAGCATGGGGCTGCGCCACCGCGCGGGCATCGGCCTGGCCGAGGCGTCGGACGCCGTGGTCATCATCGTGTCCGAGGAAACGGGCGCGGTGTCGCTGGCGGTGGGCAACATCGTGCAGCGGGATATGAACCTGGAGCTCTTGGCCGAGCGCCTGACGCAACTTCTTTACTCTCATGACACCGAAAATTGACCTGAAGCAGCTGTTGCTGGAGAACTGGAAACCCAAGTTGTTCTGCCTGCTGGGGGCTGTGTTCGTGTGGCTGGCGGTTGACCGGCTGCTCGTGCGCGGCAATGAGACGGAGTGGAATATCGACGACATCCGCATCGTGCTTCCTGAGTAACACCCCATGACGCAGCATTTCTTCATCACGGGCACCGATACGGAGGTCGGCAAGACCTATGTCACCTGTGCGCTGTTGCGCGACCTTCGCCGCCGCGGTCTGCCCGCCGTGGGCTACAAGCCGCTCGCCTGCGGCGATCGCGGCGATGCCCGCGCCATGCAGGCTGCGAGCGACCCGAGCCTGCCCCTGGAGCTGATTAACCCCATCTACCTGCGCGCGGCGACGGCGCCCTATGTGGCTGCGCAGCTGGAAAACCGCCGCATCACCCCGGCAGAGCTCGCGGAGGGCTACCGCCGCATCTGCGGCGCGGGCTCCCCCGTGCTGGTGGAGGGCGCGGGCGGCTGGGAGGTGCCGATTGCGCCCGGCTACTCGATTGCCGATTTTGCGGCGGAGCTGGGGCTGCCCGTGGTGCTGGTGGTCGGCAACAAGCTGGGGGCGGTCAACCACGCCCTGCTGAGCATCGCCGCCATTCGCGCGCGCGGGCTGGAGCTGCGCGCGCTCGTGCTCAACCACGCGGGCGAGAGCTGGGATACCGCTGCCGTGACCAACCGCCGCCTGCTGGAGGAGTTCGCGGGTGTCAGCATCGCGGCGGAACTCATTTGCGGGCAGGACGAGATCGACTCGGCCGCCGTGCTCGGCATCTGAGCCGGGGCACCTGCCGCGCCCGCGGCATGCCGGGCAACACCTGACTGTTTCGCGGGGCGCCCGGTCTGGGGGTGAGGCGCCCGCCGCATCGTTGCTGCGGCATTACCGCGACACGCGTTTTGCAGCGTCGCCCGATCTTGGGGTGAGGCCTGCCTTGGTCTTACTCGGCCGCTTGCAGGGCGGCGCGCATGGGCCCGATCCTTGCACAGCTCGAACACCCGCCGATCCGCCA
>JBJEVL010000204.1:0-8527 GCA_051884335.1 Akkermansia sp.
GGGCGAAAGCGTGCGCATCTTCCCGCTCTCCAACTGGACCGAGCTGGACATCTGGCAGTACATCCGCATGGAACACATCCGCATCCCGGACCTGTACTTCGCCAAACCGCGCCCCGTCGTCGAGCGCGACGGCACCCTCATCATGGTGGATGACGAACGCCTGCCGCTGCTCCCCGGCGAGCAGCCGCAAATGCGCACGGTGCGCTTCCGCACGCTGGGCTGCTACCCGCTGACGGGGGCGGTGGAATCCACCGCGACCACGGTGGAGGAAATCGTGGCGGAGATGATGCAGACGCGCCTCAGCGAACGCTCCACGCGCATCATCGACCACGACAGCGAAGCCTCGATGGAGCAGAAAAAGCGCGAAGGCTATTTTTAACACGACGAGAGGAGACACACGATGAACATCAACGACTACTTGAACGAGCACGAGAACAAGAGCCTGCTGCGCGTGTTGACCTGCGGCTCGGTGGATGACGGCAAATCGACCCTCATCGGGCGGCTGCTCTACGACAGCAAGCTGATCTTCGACGACCAGCTCACGGCGCTGCGCCGCGCCAGCGCCAAAAACGGCACGGCGGGCACGGGGCAGATGGACTACGCGCTGCTGCTCGACGGGCTCAAAGCCGAGCGCGAGCAAGGCATCACCATCGACGTAGCCTACCGCTTCTTCACCACCCCGTGGCGCAAGTTCATCATCGCCGACTGCCCCGGGCACGAGCAGTACACCCGCAACATGGCCACGGGAGCCTCCACCGCCGATGTCGCCATCATCCTCATCGACGCCCGCCACGGCGTCATGACGCAGACGCGCCGCCACAGCTTCATCGTCTCGCTGCTGGGCATCCGCCACCTGATTGTCGCCGTCAACAAGATGGACATCTTCGACTACGACGAAGACGTGTTCCGCCGCATCCGCGCGCAGTTCGGCGCCTTTGCGGAATCGCTGGACATCCCGGACATCCGCTACATCCCCATCTCGGCGCGCGAGGGCGAGAATGTCACCTGTTCCATGGGGAACACACCGTGGTACACCGACGCGCCGCTGCTGGAAATTCTGGAAACCATCGACGTGGGCGACCGCCGCAACATCCGCGACTTCCGCTTCCCCGTGCAGTACGTCGTGCGCCCGGATCTGAACTTCCGCGGCTTTGCAGGCAGCATCGTCTCCGGCATCATCCGCCCCGGGGACGACGTGCTGGCGCTGCCGAGCCGCCGCACGAGCCGCGTGCGCCGCATCGTCACGGCGGACGGCGACCTGCCCGTCGCCTTCGCGCCGCAGGCGGTCGTGCTGGAGCTGGAGGACGAAATCGACATCTCCTGCGGCGAGATGATTGTGCGCCCCGATAACCTGCCGACCGTCGACGAGCGCTTCGAGGCGCATGTCATCTGGATGGATGAGCAGCCGCTGGAGGAAGGCAAGAGCTACATCGTGCGCCACGCCGGGCGCAACACCCAGGGGCGCATCACCAAACTCGCCTACGACATCGATGTCAACACCCTGGAACACACGCACCCCAAGTCCCTGGCGCTCAATCATGTAGGAAGAGTGCAAATCGAAACGCACACTCCGTGTTTTTTTGATGCCTACTCGCGCAACCGCAACACAGGCGCCTTCATCCTCATCGACCCGGTGAGCAACGCCACCGCCGGAGCGGGCATGATCCTCAAGAGCCACCCGCGCCGCAACGCCGTGCTGGCCGACATCGGCGAAGAAGTGCCCGCCACCTTCATCTCGCGCGCCGAGCGCGTGCAGCGCTACGGCCACGACGGCTGCACCGTGCTGCTGGCGGGGGTATCGCCCGAAGCGGTGCGCCGCGCCGCCGGGCAGCTGGAGCAAACGCTCTTCCGCCGCCGCCTGCACACCTACTCCATCGACGCCACGCAGCAGCCGCACGCGGAGAGCGAGGTGGAGCTCGCCTACGCGCTGGCCGAAGCGGGCATCATCTGCATCACGGCGCTGCGCGAATTCCCGAGCAGCGCCGGCGGCGAGCTGCACCACCTCGCCGAGCCGCTCTCCCTGCATGTGTGGGTCGGCAGCGCTGCCGACTCGCCCAACTCGTCCTACTTCATCCTGCCGCCCGGGCCCGATGCCGCGCACCGCATCCAAGCGCTGGCCGACCTGCTGGCAGATCCCTCCCTCGCCCAATACAACATCTGACCCCCACCACCATGAACATCCACAAACTCCTCACCCGCCTTCTGCCGGCTCTCACCGTGCTCGTGCTGCCCTCCTGCGGCGGCGATGACCCCGACAAGGGGAACGAAATCGTCCTGCGCTTCGGGCACTTCCCGAACATCACCCACGCGCAGGGACTGATTGCCCACCACCTCTCGCGCGAGGGGCGCGGCCCCATCGAAGAGCATGTCCGCAAGTTCACGGGCAAACCCGTGCGCATCGAGTGGTACACCTTCAACGCCGGGCCGAGCGCCATGGAGGCGCTGCTCGCCGGCTCAGTGCACTTCACCTATGTGGGCCCCTCCCCCGCCATCAACGCCTTTGCCAAGACGCAGGGAGCCGATGTGCGCCTGCTGGCGGGCGCGGCCAAAGGCGGCGCGGCACTCGTGGTGCCGGGCGACTCGCCCCTGCAACGGCCTGCGGACTTCCGCGGCAGAACGATTCTCACCCCCCAGCTGGGCAACACGCAGGACATCGCCTGCCGCGCGTGGCTGAGCGAAGCCGGGCTCAGGATCTCGCAGACGGGCGGCGACGTCACCATCCTGCCCACGCCCAACCCCGAGCAGGGCGAGCTGCTGCGCCAAGGTGCAGCAGATGGAGTGTGGACGGTGGAACCCTGGGTCTCGCGGCTGCTGCGGCAGCAGGGGGCGCGCATCGCCGTGCGCGATGATTCGCTGAGCACCGTGCTGGCCACCGCGCAGGCTGTCCTGCACCGCCGCCCCGGCATTGCGCGCGCCGTCACCGAGGCGCACACCGAGCTGACCGCTTGGATTGCCGAGCACCCGGAAGAGGCGCAGGCCATCGTCTGCCGCGAACTGGAAGAACTAACGCACAGCCGCGTCGACCCCGAGCTGGTGGCGGCAGCTTGGCCGAGCATCAGCTTCACCACGAACCTCCCCGCCGTCTGGCTGGAGAACTATGTGAGCCGCGCGCAGCAAGCGGGGTTCCTCCAAGCGGGCATCGACATCAGCGGCATTGATGCCACCGAACAACCGGATTAAGCATGAGCGACAAACTGTTCATTGACGGCGTGAGCAAGAGCTTCCCCTCCTCCGGCGGCCTGCACCGCGCGCTGGAAGGGGTGAGCCTGCGCGTGCAGGAGGGCGAGTTCGTCTGCCTCATCGGGCCGAGCGGCTGCGGCAAGACCACGCTGCTCAACATGCTGGCCTGCCTGCTGCGCCCCGACGAAGGCACCATCTGCCAGAACGGCATCCCCATTGTGCGCCCGGGGCGCGAGCGCGCCATGGTGTTTCAGGAGCTGGCGCTCCTGCCGTGGTTGGATGTGCTGGGCAACGTGCTCTTCGGCATGCGCAAGTTCCCCTTCAGCCGCGAGGAACGCCGCCGCCGCGCCGAGCAGGCGCTGGAAAAAGTGGGGCTGGGGGGCTACCTGCGCGCCCGCATCCACGAGCTTTCCGGCGGCATGCGCCAGCGCGTCGCCATCGCCCGCGCGCTGGCGCCCCGGCCGGAGGTACTGCTGCTCGATGAGCCCTTCTCCGCGCTGGATGCACTGACGCGCGAGCAGCTCTACGCCGATGTGCAGCGCCTGCACCGCGACAACGGCACCACCATCGTCATGGTGAGCCACAACGTGCGCGAAGCCATCTGCCTGGCCGACCGGCTGGTGCTGCTCTCGCCCTCCCCGGGGCGCATCATCCGCGAGTACCCCGTGCAGCTGCCGCGCCCGCGCGGGCTCAACTGCCCGGAGCTCGCGCGTCTGGCACAAACCGTCACCGAGGATCTGCGCCTCGCCTCCCTCATCCCCCAACTCTGATATTCTCTCCCCTCCCCATGCTGCGCCGACTCACCACCCCCCTCTTCTTCGTCCTCGTGCTGCTGCTGTGGCAACTCATCACGCAGTGGCAGCCCGTGCCCACCTACCTCTTCCCCCCGCCCGGCGATGTGGTCGGCTACCTGTGGGGCAGCCTCAGCGACGGCACTCTGGGCACCGCCGTGCTCGTCACCCTGCGCCGCCTGATTTCCGGCTACGCCGTCGGCGTGCTGCTGGGGGTGCCGCTGGGCATGCTCTGCGCCCATGTGCGGCCGGTGCGCCAAACGCTGGGGCTCACGGCGCTCGGGTTGCAGGGACTGCCCAGCGTGTGCTGGGTGCCCATGGCGACCCTGTGGTTCGGGCAGACGGAAAGCGCCCTGCTCTTCGTCGTCATCATGGGCACGCTGTGGTCCGTCATCCTCGCCGTGCAGAACGGCATGGAGCACATCCCGCCCAGCCTGCAACGCGCCTCCTACACCATGGGCAACAGCCCGTGGGAGACGCTGGTGCTGGTGACGCTGCCCGCCGGGGCGCCCCACATCCTCAGCGGGCTCAAGCAGGGCTGGGCCTT
Source organism: Akkermansia sp. (assembly GCA_051884335.1). Classification (GTDB taxonomy): domain Bacteria; phylum Verrucomicrobiota; class Verrucomicrobiia; order Verrucomicrobiales; family Akkermansiaceae; genus Akkermansia. Next base: position 4,519 of record JBJEVL010000204.1, read on the forward strand.
CGCGTGGCGCTCGCTCATGTCGGCGGAAATCTTCGTGCCCATCATCACGGGCTTCGGGCTCGGACAGCTGCTGCACTACGGGCGCGAGCTCAGCAGCATGGATCAGGTCATGGGCATCATGCTCGTCATCCTCCTCATCGGCCTGCTGACCGACAAACTCCTCTTCTCCCCGCTGGAGAACCACCTGCGCCGCACCCGCGGACTCACCCCCTCCTAACACATACCTCATGGACAAACGAACCGAAAACGAACGCATCAAGGAGCAGAGCGATTTCCTGCGCGGCGGTCTGGCAGCCGCGCTGGACGATCGCAGCAGCGGCGGCATTCCCGCCGACGACAGCCAGCTGCTCAAATTTCTGGGCGCCACCCTGCAGGACAACCGCGACACCCGCGCCGCGCGCCAGCGCGCCGGGCAGGAGAAAGAATTTTCCTTCATGGTGCGGCTCCGCCTGCCGGGCGGTCGGCTGCGCCCCCAGCAGTGGCTGCAGCTCGACGCCCTCGCCGCGCGCTTCGGCGGCGATGACTCGCTCAAGCTGACCACGCGGCAGGCCGTGCAGATCCGCGGCATCATCAAGCAGAACCTGCGCGACACCCTGCGCGGGATTCACGAAGCCGCGCTGAGCGCCATCGCCAGCAGCGGCGACGCCACGCGCAATGTCATGGTGAGCACAGGCGGGGAGCCCGCCGCCGCCCGCGCGGAGCTGCAGGAGCTCGGCGCCCGGCTCTCCCGCGCGCTCGAACCGCAGACCCGCGCCTACCACGAGCTCTGGCTGGGCGAGCAGCGCCTCTACAGCGGCGCGGACGAGGAACCCCTCTACGGCCCCGCCTACCTGCCGCGCAAGTTCAAGATCGCGCTGACGCTGCCGCCCGCCAACGAGGTGGATGTCTACGCCCACGATTTGGGCTTGGTCGCCATCCTCGGCGCGGACGGCCGCATCGCGGGCTACAATGTGCTGGTGGGCGGCGGGCAGGGCAGCGCCTACGGCAAGGTGCCCGCCCACCCGCGCGTGGCCGATGTCATCGGCTTCTGCACGCCGGAGCAGGCGGAGGAAGTCGCCCGCGCCGTGCTCCTGCTCCACAAGGAACACAGCGACCGCGGCGACCGCAAACTCTCGCGCCTGCGCTACACCATCGAGCGCCTGGGGTTGCCCGCCTTCTGCGCGGCGCTGGAGCGGCAGCTGGGCTACGCACTCGCAGCGCCGCGTCCCTTCCGGCTGGAGAGCAACAGCGACGACCACCGCCCGCGCCCCGACCGCCTCCTTATCTGCGCCGAGGGCGGGCGCATCAGCGACCGTCCCGAGCGGCGGCTCAAGACAGCGCTGCGCCGCATCGCCGCCATCCACCGCGGCGAGCTGCTCATCACCCCCAACCAAAACCTCATCCTCAGCGACATCGCCCCGGAGACCCGCGAGCACATCGAGAGCATCCTGCGCGAGGAAGGCGTCGGCCAGCAGCTCTCGGCGCTGCGGCAGCAGAGCTCCGCCTGCTCCTCCCTGCCCTTCTGCCCCATGGCCTTTGCCGAGTCGGAGCGCTTCCTGCCCAAGCTGCTGGAAGCCGTGGAACCCTCACTGCGCGCCTGCGGGCTGTGGGAGCAGCCTATCACCCTGCGCATGAGCGGCTGCCCCAACGGCTGCACGCGCCCCTACGCGGCCGAGCTCGCGCTGGTGGGCAAAGCGCCCGGCAAGTACAACCTGTGGCTCGGCGGCGCCGCCAACGGCTCGCGCCTGGCCTATCTGGCGCGCACGGCGGTTCCGGCGGCGGAGCTGCCCGCTCTGCTGGACTCCCTGCTGCGCGCCTACAGCGCCGGGCGCCGCCCCGGCGAGGGATTCGGCGATTGGGCGCTGCGCCGCCGCGAAACCCTGACCACCGCCACACCCGCATGACCTACGCCGAACTTCAGGAACTCGCCGCGCTGCCCCTGCTCACGCTCGTGGAGCGCGCGCACGCCGTGCACCGCGCCCACTGGCCGGAGGGCAAGGTGCAGGTCTGCACCCTGCTCTCGCTCAAGACCGGCAACTGCCCCGAGGACTGCGCCTACTGCGCGCAAAGCGCGCGCCACCACACGGGCGTGGCGGCGGATCGCGGGCTGATGCCCAAGGCGCAGGTGCTGGAGCGCGCCCTACAGGCGCGCGCCGACGGCGCCACACGCTTCTGCATGGGGGCGGCGTGGCGCGGCATCCGAGCGGAGGACCCCCGCTTTGCGGAGCTGCTGGACATCGTGCGCTCGGTGCGCGCCCTCGGGCTGGAGGTCTGCGCCACGCTCGGCATCATCGGGCAAGCCGAAGCCGACGCCCTGCGCGACGCCGGGCTGAGCGCCTACAACCACAACCTCGACACCTCGCCCGAGTACTACCCCGAGATTGTCAGCACCCACCGCTACGAGGATCGGCTCGCCACCATCGGCCACATCCGGCGCGCGGGCATTCCGCTGTGCTGCGGCGGCATCATCGGGCTGGGCGAGTCGCCCCGGGATCGCCTGCGCCTGCTCGAAGTGGTCTCCGAGCTGCAACCGCAGCCGGAAAGTTTCCCCATCAACGCCCTCATCACCATCCCCGGCACGCCCATGAGCCGCCGCCGCCCCGAGGCGCCCGACGCGTTGGAGACGGTGCGGATGGTCGCGCTGGCACGGCTGGCGCTGCCGCAGTCGCATGTGCGCCTGAGCGCGGGGCGCGAGCGGCTCTCGCCGGAGGCGCAGGCGCTGTGCTTCTACGCCGGGGCCAACTCGCTCTTCCTCGGCGAGCGCCTGCTGACGGCGCGCAACGCCCCGCCGGAGCGCGATGTCGCCCTGCTGGAGCGGCTCGGGCTGCAGGCCGAATTGCCGCATGAAACCGCACTCCCCTCCGGCAGCACCCCCGACGACGAACGCGAACCGCACCCCTGCTTCCGCGAAGGTCCCTGCACCGCCTCCCCCCACCCGGAACAAAAAAAACACCATGAACGCTGATCTGACCCTCTATCTCGTGACCGATGAGCCGCCCAAGTGCCGCCTCGGTCTGCTGCCGACCGTGCGCGAAGCCATCTCGGGCGGCGTCACCATCGTGCAATACCGCACCGAACAACCCGACCGCGAGCAGCGGCTGCGCGAAGGGCGGGCGCTGCTCGCGCTGTGCCGCACAGCGGGCGTGACGTTCATCGTCAACAACGACCTGCACCTCGCGCTGGAGCTGGGCGCCGACGGCGTGCACATCGGCCAGCGCGACACACCCGTCGCGGAAGCGCGGCGGCTCATCGGCCGCGACATGATCCTCGGGCTCTCCGTCTCGAACGCGGCGCAGATGCGCGCGGTGGATCCCGCGCTGGTCGACTATGTGGGCTGCGGCCCGGTGTTCCCCACCCTCTCCAAGAAGAATGCCCCGCCGGATTTGGGCATCGCGGGCTGGGCGGCGCTGGCGGCGCTCTCCCCCGTGCCCGTGGTCGCCATCGGCGGGCTGGATGCGGCGCGCGCCCGCGCCCTGCGCGCCACGGGACGCGCGGCGGGCATCGCGGTTGTCTCGGCGATCTGTTCCTCCCCCAACCCCCGCGCGGCGGCGCGCGAACTGCGGTCATGAGCACGCTCTGTTCCGAGGTGGTCGCTGCCTGCGCAGCGGTGGCGGAGCGCCTGCGCGCACAGCGCCCGCTGGTGCTCTCGCTGACCAACGACGTGGTGCAGACGCGCACGGCAGACTGGCTGCTGGCCACCGGCGCCGTGCCGGCCATGCTCTGCGACGGCGGCGAAGCGGAGGAGATGGTGGCCGCCTGCACCAACGCGCTGCTCATCAACGTCGGGACGCTCTCGAACGCGCAAGCTGCGGCCATGCGCCGCGCGGTAGCGGCAGCACGGGCTCGGCGCATCCCCTGGGTGCTCGACCCGGTGGCGGTCGGGCTACTCTCCCTGCGCGCGCAGCTCTGCCGCGAGCTGCTGCCCGCCGCGCCGACCATCATCCGCGGCAATGCCTCGGAAATTGCGGCGCTGGCGGGGCTGAGCGCGGGAGAGCGCGATCCCGAAAACACGCCGGAGGCGGGCGGGCGA
>JBJEVL010000205.1:0-8504 GCA_051884335.1 Akkermansia sp.
GGGGGGAGCGGGGAGGAGCGGGGAGGAGCGGGGTAGGGGGGGGAAGCGGGGGGAAGCGGGCGGGGCACTGCGGGGCGCCCCGCCCGCGCGAAGGGGGTGGGCTCAGTGTTGCCCGCCTTTGCCGGCAATCCCCATGGTGTAGCCGGCGAAGTCGCGCGTGTTGTAGAGGGGCTGACCCTCGGGCACGGCGTAGCCGATGCTCTTGCGGATGGCGAGGAAGTCGGCAATGCCGGCCTCGTCCACCTGGTTGAGCTTGCCCTTGTGCAGCCCCGCCAGCAGCAGCATCTTGCAGTAGGCATCGGCGTTCTCCATGAACCACTCCGCCTCCTCGATGTGGCGCGCGCCGGTGATGACGCCGTGGTTCTCCATAAAGACGACCGTGCTCTGCTTGGCGGCCTCGGCCACGGCGGCGGCGGTCTCCTCGGAGCCGGGGGTGCCGTAGGGCGCCAGCGGAATCTGACCGAGGAAGATGTCCGCCTCGGGGTTGATGCCGTTGGGCGGCACGATGCCGGCAAAGAGGAAGGCGTTACAGCAGGGGGGGTGAGCGTGGATGCAGGCGTTGACGCCCGTGGCCTTCATCATGGCGATGTGGGTCTTGACTTCGCTGGTGCGCGGGCGGTAGCCGCAGAGCTGCCCGGCGTTCATGTCCACCAGGCAGATGTCCTCCACCGTCATAAAGCCCTTGGAGCAGAGCGTGGGCGAGCAGAGCACCAAATCCTTGCCGACGCGCACGGAGAGGTTGCCGCCGTTGCCGTCGACATACTCGCGCTTGTAGAGGCGGCGCCCCATGTCGACCATGCGCTCCTTAATCACGCGGACCTCGGGGCTGTTGAAAAAGTCGTCAATCTCTGCGCGGGTCTGCGGTTCGTAGTTCTCCCAAGGGAAGATGCGCTCGGGAAGCTCGGGATGGATGTATAAATCGGGATTCATCGCTGTGTAGGTGTTTCGGAAGGAAGGTCAGGAGAAGAGCGCGGCGTAGGCTTCGCGCTGCGGGCCGGGGGTGACGGTGGTGTAGCTCAGCCCGCAGGCATCGCGGGCGGCTTCGGGCGTGGGGTAGACACCCGCTCCCGCCAGCGCATACATGGCGGCGCCCAGCACCGTGCTCTCGGAGACATCGGAAATGCGGATGGGGATGCCGAGGATGTCGGCGCGCATCTGCGTCCACACCTTGTTGCGCGCGCCGCCGCCCACCAGCAGCAGGTCCTGCGAGGTGAAGCCGCCGACCTTCTCCAGCTTCTGCAGGCGCTGCTTGAGGCGCAGGGTGAGCGCCTCCATCGCCGCGCGGTAGATGTGGCCGCGCGTGCGCCCGAGAATCAGCCCCGTGATGCTGCCCGGCGTCGGGTCGGAGGGCAGGAAATCGGGCGTGAGCCGCACGCCGTCGCAGCCGGGGGCGATGGCCTCTGCCTCGGCATCCATGGTGTCGTAGCTCTCGCCGTGGTAGCAGGTGGCTTTCACCCACTCGATGATGCCGCTGGCAATCCACTGCAAGCCGGGGTTGAGCAGCCCGCGTTTGCTGTCGTACTCCACCGTGGCGCCGGCGGCGTAGTCCTCGGGGCTCAGCGCGGCGCGCGCCGTGCGCAGCATGAGGATTTCCCAAGTGCCGCTGGAGAGGAAGGGCTGGTTCTCGCCCACGCCGCTGCCGAAGAGCGCAAACTGCGTGTCATGCCCCGTGGAGATGACGGGCACGCGCTGCGGCAGCCCCAGCAGCGCGGCGGCTTCGGGCGTCAGCGTGCCCAGCGAGCCGCCCGCGTCGACCATGGGCGGGAAGAGCTCGCGGCGGATGCCGATGGCGCCGAGAATCTCCTCGCTCCAGTCGCCCGTGTTCAGGTCGGTGAGCTGCGAGGTGCCCGCCATGCTGCGGTCGGTGTGCCGCTCGCCCGTCAGGCGGAAGGCCAGCAGGTTGGGCATGAAGAGCCAGCTGTCGGCCTGCTCCAGCAGCTCGGGACGGTTCTCGCGCAGCCAGATGAGTTTGTAGATGGTGTTGAAGGCAAAGGCTCCCACGCCCGAGATGCTGTTGAGGCGCTCTTGGGAGATGTACTGCCCGATGCGCTTCATGACCTCCGCCGTGCGCGGGCATTTCCACGAGATGACGGGGTAGAGCTGCTGCCCGGCGGCATCGATGAGCGCGCCGTCCACGCCGAAGGTGGTGATGGTGAGTGCGACGACCTGCGCGGCGGCTTCGGGCTGCTCGCTCAGGATGCACCGCGAGCACTCCGCCAGCTGGCTGAGGATGCGCTCGGCATTCCAAACGTGGTACTCGGGGTTTTCGGCGCCGGGGTCGGTGCTGTTGGCTTGGCTGGCCTTGGCAAGAATCTTGCCGCGGTCATCCACCAGCATGGCGCGCACGTTGGTCGCACCGCAGTCGAGACAGAGAACGTAGGGCATGAGGCGGGGAGGGGAAAATCGTTCAAAAAACGCGCGGCGGCAGGGGGACGCGCCCGACCTGCCGCCGCGGGGCTTGCGGCAACTGTTGGCTTTAGTTGTACTTGCCGTAGATGGGGCCGAAGTTCTTGCAGGCGCGGAAGTCAGCGCCCTCGGGATCCGCCGTGCCGAAGAGGTTCCACGCGGCGGGGCGGTACACCTTGTCCTCGGGCACGTTGTGGGCATACACGGGGATGCGGAGCATCGAGGCGAGCGTGATGATGTCCGCGCCGATGTGGCCGTAGGTCCAAGCGCCGTGGTTGGCGCCCATGTTGGCCATGACGCTGTAGACATCCTTGAACGCACCCTCGCCCGTCAGGCGCGGGGCAAACCAAGTGGTCGGCCAACCCGGGTCGGTGCGCTCGTCGAGCACCTTGTGCACCTCCTCGGGCAGGGCGCAGGTGTAGCCCTCGGCGATGACGAGGACGGGACCCTGACCCTTGACGAGGTTCATGCGGATCATCGTCACGGGCACATCGCCCTTGGAGACGAAGTGCAGGGAGTAGCCGCCGCCGCGGAAGTACTCGCGGTTGGCGGGGCACCAGCAGGAGTTGTCCATCATGGCGTCGATGTCGGCCTGCGTGGTCTCGCCGGTCTTGGGCATGTAGGGCTTGCCGTCGGCGCTCGTGGCGTACATGTTGCCGTCCAGCGCGGTGGAGCCGGAGTTGATGAGGTGCATGATGCCCTGCGCGGCGTGCCCCTCCATGGTGTAGCCCGTCACGCGCTTGACGGATTCGGGCGACCAGTAGGTGCGAATGTCGGAGAAGCAGGCGGCCTGACCCGTCAGCTGGTGCAGCAGCAGCTGGCACACGCCGTTCATGGCGTCATTCTCCGTGGCGAAGGGAATCGCCTCGCGCGGACCGTTCCAGTCGAAGGTGCTGTTGATGAGCGATTCGGCCATGTCGCCGTTGGGGTAGAAGTCCGTCCAGTGGCGCTGCCCCTGGAAGCCGCCGCAGATGGCGTTGAAGCCGAGCCCTTCTTCCTCGCGGTCGATGGTCTTGAGGTAGGGGTTGCCGTGCATCATGTCGCGGAAGATGATCATCATCAGGATGCTCTCGCGCAGCGTGCGCTCCTTCTCCTCCGGGGAGAGGATGAGGTCGGGGCGGTTGCGCTCCGGGCCGATGTGGACGTAGCGCTTCGCCCACTCCATCGCGAGCTCCAGCTCCTTCTCGTCGTAAATCTTCTGCTCCATGCGGCGCTTGACCTCGGTCATGTCCACGGGCTGCACGCGCATGCCCAGGTAGTCCTCCCAGAAGGCCTGGTCGATGATGGAGCCGGCGATGCCCATGGCGCAGCCGCCGATGGAGAGGTAGCCCTTGCCCTTGAGCGTCGCCACGGCGATGCCGGCGCGCGCAAAGCGCAGAATCTTCTCGGCCACATCCTCGGGGATGCTGGTGTCGTCCTTGTCCTGCACCTCATGCCCGTAGATGGAGAACGCGGGCATGCCCTTCTGGGCATAGGCGGCCAGGGCGGCGGCGAGGTACACGGCGCCGGGGCGCTCCGTGCCGTTGAAGCCCCAAATGGCCTTGGGGGTGCGGTTGTCGGTCTCGAAGGTCTCGGTGATGTAGCACCAGCAGGGGGTGACAATCAGCGAGCAGCCGACGTTGTTCTCCGCAAACTTTTGGTTGGCGGCGGCCGCCTCGGCAGGGCCGCCGATGCAGCTGTCGGCGATGATGCACTTGACGGGTTGTCCGTTGGCGTGCTTGACGTTGGCTTCGATGAGAGCCGCCGCCGCTTTCGCCATGTTCATGGTCTGATCCTCCAGCGACTCGCGGACGCCGAGGCGGCGGCCGTCAATCGTGGGGCGAATCCCGATGGTGGGCAGGGTATCGTATTTCATGATGATGGGGTTGTATGTTGAGAGAGGGGGTTACTTCTTCTTGGCTCCCACCTTGCGGAACGCAAAGCCGTAGAGCAGGACGATGACCAGGCAGAACGCGAGGATGTAGTAGCAGGAGCGCAGCGCGGCTTCCTGCCCCGAGAAGAGACCGAACACCAGAGCGCTGAGCGTCTCATTCTCCAGGCAGTAGGCAAAGACGGGCGGCACGGCGGCTCCGCCGAGGATGCTCATCACCAGCCCGGCGGCACCCAGCTTGGAGTCGGGGCCGAGGTCGCGCAGCGCGATGCCGTAGATGGTCGGGAACATGAGCGAGAGGCAGCCCGAGATGGCGACCACGCAGAGCAGACCCGGCAGCGCGGGCAGGTAGACGGCGCCCATGCAGAGCGCCACGCCGATCACGGCCGCGATGCACATCATCGAGGCGGGGTTGTACGTCTTCATGAGCGCGGTGCAGATGAAGCGGAACACGATGAAGCAGGTCATGGCGCCGATGTAGAAGTACATGGCCACGGCATCCGTGTAGCCGAGAATGTAGCCCGCGTAGTGCAGCACATAGACCCAGGCCATCGTCTGCAGACCCACATAGAAGAACTGGGTGAGCACGCCGAAGGAGTAGCGCGGCAGGGTGATGAGGTTCTTCAGGCTGGTGAGGAAGCCGTGCTGCGCGGCATCCTCGCCCTCGGCGGAGGCCACGGGCATGTCCTTCAGGCGGAAAGCCGTCCACAGGCAGGCCACGATGACGGCCAGGCAGATGTAGGGCGTGACGAGCCACACGAGATTTTGCTCCTGCTGCGCCTGCGAGAGCGTCTCGCCGGGGGCGGCCTGCACCATGTTGCCGAAGATGGCGTATTTGGCGACCAGCAGACCGATGAGGCAGCCCACGGGGTTGAACTGCTGGGCGAAGTTCAGGCGGCGCACCGCCGTTTCCTGCGGTCCCATGGCCAGCACGAAGGGGTTGCAGGTGGTTTCGAGAATCGAGCAGCCGCTGGCGTACACAAAGATGGAGCCCAGGCAGATCTCATAGCTGTGGAAGAGCGCGGCGGGCACATAGCCCAGCACGCCGAAGAAGAACACGCCCAAGCCCAGCAGCACCCCCGCCTTGTAGCCGAACTTCTTGATGATGACGGAGGCGGGAATCGCCAGCACGGCGTAGGCACCGTAGTGGGAGGAGACGGTCATGACCGTGCCCATCTGCCCCAGCGCGGGGAAAACGCTCTCAAAGGCCTTGACCAGCACTTCGGCCATGGCGTTGACCAGCCCCCACAGGGCAAAGCAGCTGACCAGCATGAAAAACGCCGTGCGGAACTTGCGCGGCACGACCGGAGTAAGATCCTTCGCGGCTTGTGTACTCATAGCAGTCGCAAGCCTATCACACTGCCCCGGAAAGTCAATCTGATTTTCCCGCGCCCGCTGTCTTTTAGCTTGCCTGCAGCCTGTTCTCTCCTCAAAAAAACCGCAGTTGCCGGGGCAACTGCGGGGATGGTGGTGGGGGGGGGAGGGCTGAGATGCTGATGTCTCCTGCTCTTTGGTGATGGTTACCCCCGACGGCGGCGCGTGATGAGTCCGGCGAGCGCCAGCAGACTGAGGGTGGCAGTCGTCGGCTCAGGAGTGGCGATAGAATGTGTTACAATCTTCATTTGAGCACCCCAAGTATTGGAGCTGAGCGTGTCCAGACCGGTCAGCGTTCCGCAGTCTGCAACATTGGTGCTTGAAGCAGTAGCGCTTGTGGCTGTTGCAAGGGCCATGTCATTTTGTTTCAACCCGTCGAGTACAGTGCCGACAGTGGCCCAGCTATACGCGGCGATGGAGGTAGCGGACCCGCTGAGATAGAAAATTTTGTAGGTGGAACCATAGCTGAGTGTCAGGCAGTTGCTCGTGGTCGACGAGCTGAAGATGTCGGAGGTGCTTTGGAAGTTGTAAACAACGGAGCCGCCATTAGAGGATGCTCCGGAATTATGATCGGAGAATGCCAAAATGGTATTGTCCTTGTCTGTGATGTAGATGCATCCTTCTCCGATTGTCCCGTCGGACCGTGACCACAAGGTGATGGAATCCAGTTGAAGGGTAGTAGGAAGCGTCGTGTATGTTGTCGGTTGCGAGATATCAAGGCGTGCATTATCAGAGAGGGTAAAAATCAGCCCCTTGATCTCCTTGGCATTGCCTAAATGTGTGTTCTCAAAGACCCAGCTGTCGTTTTCTTGTGCGCTTGTTGCCAGCACAGAGCCGCTGAGACAGAGCAGAAAAATGGTTTTTTTCATTGTGGAAGCAGTGTGGATGTTGATGAGTATTGAAAAGATGACAGCCTCTTGCCTACCTTTTCTGACTGAATGCTGTTGTGAAGAGTTCTCTCTCATCCGGGGGAGAGGGAGGAATTTCCGTGCAGAAAGGGGGGAACCCCTGTTTGTGAGAGGATCCCCCCGGTCGAACCGCAGGAATGGCGGGGCTTCAGGAGTCGGTATGGGCGGCTGCCGCGACGAGCTCCAGGCAGCGGCACGCCACGAGCCGGCGCAGCTCGGCGCGCGAGAGTTCGGGGCGGAAGAGGGTCTCCGTGTGCGGGGGGCTGCCGCGCCGCGCCAGCGCCAGGCAGACCGTGCCGACGGGCGGCTCGCCCTCGGGGGCGACGGGCGGGGCATTGCCCGACACGGCCACCGCCAGATCCGCGCCCGAGCGCCGCAGCGCGCCCTGCGCCATCGCCGCCACGACGGGCTCGCTCACCACGCTGTGCGCGGCGATGAGCTCGGGCGGCACGCCCAGCTCGCGCTCCTTGGCCTCGTTGCAGTAGGTGACCCAGCCGTAGCGAAAGACCGCCGAGGCTCCCGGCACCTCGGTGAGCGCGGCGGCAATCAGCCCGCCCGTGCAGCTCTCTGCCGTGCAGAGGCAGAGCCCCGCCGCGCGGAGCTGCTGCACCGCGACCTGCGCTGTTTGCTCAAGCGGCGCCATCATGATTCAGGCGAAGAGGGGGACGAGGGCGCGGACGAAGCCGGGGACGCAGACGAAGGCAAAGGCGCGGACAAAGCCAAAATTTCCTCGGGGACGCTCAGGGAGACGGTGGCGAGCGCCGCCATGCCCTCGCGGCGCCCCAGCGCGCCCAGTTTCTCGTTGGTAGTGGCCTTGATGCCCACGCGGCGCGGCGACACCCCCAGCAGGGGCGCCAGCGTCTCCTTCATCTGCGGCACAAAGGGCAGAATCTTCGGCGCCTCGGCAATGAGCGCGCAGTCGACATTGACCACGCGCCCGCCCTGCGCGCGCAGCAGCTCCACCGCCTTCTCCACGATGCGCAGCGAGCAGATGCCCGCGCAGCCGGGATCCGTGGGCGGGAACCAGTAGCCGATGTCCGGCTCGCCGAGCGCGCCCAGAATCGCATCCGCCAGCGCGTGGCAGAGCACATCGGCATCGCTGTGCCCCTCCAACCCGCGGGTGGGGTGCACCTGCACCCCGCCGAGCCACAGCGGGCGCGGCTCCGCCGAGAAGCGGTGAATATCGTATCCTAAACCGACAAGCGTATCCATAGATGAACAGGGGGAAATGAGGAAAAATCAGTGAGCTTCGAGCCAGTTGGGGGCGTCCTGCGCCTCGACTTCCAGCGGCACGCCGTTGGGCAGGGGCAGCGCCTGCTGCATCGCCTGCACCACGGCGGGGATGAGGTCGCGCTCCTCGCGGTGCAGGTCGATGAGCAGCTCATCGTGAATCTGCATGATGAGCTTGCTGCGTCGCCCGCGCAGCAGCTCCGCCACGCGCACCATCGCGAGCTTAATCATGTCCGCCGCGCTGCCCTGAATGGGCGTGTTGATCGCGGTGCGCTCGGCGGCCTGGCGCAGGTTGAAATTGGCGGCGTTGAGGTCGGGCAGCAGGCGGCGGCGCCCGCAGAGCGTCACAGCATAGCCGCGCTCGCGCGCCTCCGCCGTCAGCCGCTCCATGCACTCCCGCACCTTGGGGAACTGCGCAAAATAGCTCTCGATGAGCGCGGACGCCTCGCTGCGGGAGCAGTCGAGCCGCTGGGAGAGCCCGAAGGCCGAGATGCCGTAGATGATGCCGAAGTTCACCGTCTTGGCGGCGCGGCGCATGTCGGGCGTCACCTCCGCGCGCGGCACGCCGTAGAGCCGTGCGGCGGTCTCGGCGTGGATGTCGCGGCGCTCGCGGAACGCGGCGATGAGCGCGGGGTCGCCGGACAGCGCCGCCATCAGCCGCAGCTCCACCTGCGAGTAGTCGGCCGAGAGAATGCTGTACTCCTCGCTGCGCGCCA
>JBJEVL010000206.1:0-8459 GCA_051884335.1 Akkermansia sp.
CGCTCATACAGGGCATCCCGGCTCAGACCGTATTCCTTCTCGTTGATGAATATCGGGAAATAGGAATAATTGTGGCGTACGCCCGGAATATCCTGCAGGCAGCGCACACCGGGAACATCCCGCAGGGCTTCCCGGTAGTACAGCGTGATTCGGTGCCGCCGCTCGATGGCGGCATCGACCAGCTTAAGGTTCAGCACGCCCAGTGCAGCCCGCAGTTCATCCATTTTCGAGTTAATACCGATTTCCTCGACTGTAATTTCGCCGCTGAAACCGAAATTGACGAGTTGGTCAACGTGTCGTTTTTGGTCGGCTGAGTGGGTGATGAGGGCGCCGCCTTCGACCGTGTTGTAAACCTTGGTGGCGTGGAAGGAGAGGGTGGACATATCGCCTTCTTCCAAAATCGAGCGGCCGTTGATTTCGACGCCGAAGGCATGTGCGGCATCGTAGATGAGGGGGAGCGCGTGTTTTTGGGCAATGTCGCGCAAAGCCTCTGTATTGCAGGGGTTGCCGTAAACATGAACCGGCATGATGGCCACGGTCGCCGGGGTGATGGCTGCCTCCACCGCAGCCGGGTCAATGTTACCCGTGATGGGATTGACATCCGCGAATACCGGGGTCAGGCCGCTCCACAATTGCGCATGGGTGGTGGCAACAAAGGAGTACGGCGTTGTGATGATTTCCCCGTGGGGCAGGTTCAGAGCCTGGAGTGCCGTCATCAACGGCAGGGTTCCGTTGGTGAACATGCTCACATAGGACACCTTGAGATATTCGGCAAGCGCCTGTTCGAGCTTTTGGTGCCACGTTCCCTGATTGGTGAGCCAGCGCCGCTCCCAAATATCCTCCAACAGGGGGATGTAATCTTCCAAATTCGGTAATAACGGGCTGGTGACAGTGAGCATGAACGTGGTTGTATGGTAAGGGCGCGGACTTGTTGTTGCCGTCTGTCGGAGGACGCTCTTCGATAACAGGCAGTCAGGTGCGCGCCGCATTCTACCCCCGCTGTTACGAGCTTGTCAAGCGCAGTTTTTTGCTCAGCTGCGGCGCTTTTTCTGACGGAAACCCGGCAGTCCGCCCCGACGGGCGCGGCGCAGGGTGCGCAGGCTGTTGAGCCGCACCTTGAGGCGGAGCAGGGGGTAGGCCATGCGGTGGAGAATCCCGGCGGGTGAGCTCAGGGAATGCGGCGTCAGCTCCGAGCGGAGCGTGGCGGTGTCGCAGGCGGTCGTGGCGATATCGCTGCCCATATCGACCGGTTTGGCGATGGTGGGGTTGAAGATGAACACCTGAATCCCCGTTACCGCCTGCATGTACTCGCAGTACCAGGTGTCGATGGCGCGGTAGCGCGCCACCCACTCCCACAGATCATCGTCCTGCGGCAGGTGGGGAAGAATCTCCGCGCAGGTTTCAGCGGGGAGCAAATAGGCATAGGTCGCCAGCACTCCCTCGCTGCGCCACAGATTCCCGCCCAAACGGCGGGCATAGGGGCGGGACTGGCCGTAGCCCAGATACAAAAACCAGTTTCCCTGCATGCGCTGCGTGGCCTCGATCAGCTCGAGCCATTGCTCCGGGGTTTCGGGCAGGGAAATATCATCCTCCATAATCAGGGCGTTGCGCCAGCCGTTCTCGACCACCATGCGCAGCGCGTTGCGATGCGAGAGGATGCAGCCGCCCACGCCGCCCCAGAGGCGGGCGCGCTCCCCCGTGCGCTCCGTGAACCAGGGCTCCTTGCCGAAACTCGGCAGTTCGCGCCCGTTCACCGCGCTGAGGCGGTGCAGTTTCTCCGGCGGCACCTTGTCCTTGTTGAGCCTGCAGAACCACTCCCAGCGATCCGGACGCGTATCGAGGTTGATGACGATGACGGCATCGATGATCTTCCAAATATCGGAGGGCTCGGGCGATGATTTCATGCTTCCATCAGTCTACACGATGGACTGTGAGCGGACAAGTTAAATTTCAGCAAAGTAGCTCCAATTTTCCGCCCGATTATGACAAAATTCGCGCTTGCCCCTAAACGGAGGCGCCTTATAATGAGCGGTGATGATTCCCGCGGATACAATCGGCAGCACCCTCAGTCAGGCGGAGGCCTGGCGTTGGCGTCGTGCAAGAGATTAACCCACCGGGAAGCTCCCCCGTGCGTCCGCACGGCACCATCGCGACAAAAGTTTTTTACTGTCACCGCTACGGCTTCCTGAGTAGGCCGCAGCGGTTTTTTCATGCTCTCTCCTCACCATTAAGAAAACACTTCCGAACATCACACGACTATGCAACAGATCCGGCTCCGACAACAATGCCGACGTGTCACCGAGGGCGACACGCAAACCCCCATCCGCCTGTACATGCAGGTGCGCCTGGCCAACCCCGATGCGATTCTGCTCGAAAGTACCGAGGTGGATGGTCGCTGGGGGCGCTACAGCCTGATTGCCACCGATTTTCTGGCCGAATTTTCCGTCCGCTCCGGCGGCAAGCTGGCGGTCACCGTCAACAACTCCGCCGTGAGCGCCCTGAGCGAGGCCGACGGGCTGCCCTACATGGAGGGCATGCGCGCAGTGATGGCTGCACTGGAGGTGACCCCCGACAACGCGGAAATGCCCCCCATCACCCGCGCCCTTTACGGCTACTGGGGCTACGAGATGGCAGCCATCTTCCAACCCAAGCTGGCGCAGACCCTCTGCGTGGACGATGCGGAGAGCCGCCTGGCGCTGGCGGCCACGGTGTTCCTCTTTGACCATGTGTACAACCGCCTCTACCAGCTGAGCCTGGGCGAGCCCCGCGACTTCGCCGCACTGCCCCGCCTGAGCAACACGGCGCAGACACCCGTGCGCGCCGGGGTCGTGGAGATGCACCCCGACGAGGAGCACTACAAGGAGGGCGTGTGCCGCGTGCGCCAAATGCTGCGCGACGGCGAGGCTATCCAAGTAGTCGGCTCGCACCAGTGCAGCGCCCCCTTCGTGGGCGATGCCTTCACGCTCTACCGCCGCATGCGCAGCCTCAACCCCAGCCCCTACATGTTCTACATGCACTTCCGCGACCTCGATCTTTTCGGCGCCTCGCCGGAGGTGATGGTGCGCTGCACGGCCAATCAGCTGCTGCTCTCGCCCATCGCGGGCACCCGCCGCCGCGGGCGCAGCGCCGCCGAGGACGAAGCCTTCGCTGCCGAGATGACCGCCAGCCCCAAGGAGCGCGCCGAGCATGTGATGCTGGTGGATTTGGGACGCAACGACCTGGGGCGCGTAGCCGTGGGCGGCAGTGTAAAGGTGGAGCGGCTGATGGATGTGGAGCGCTTTTCGCACGTCATGCACATGACCAGCCGCGTGACCGCCGAGCTGGCGCCGGGGCGCGATGCGCTGGATCTGCTGGCCGGCACCTTCCCGGCGGGCACCGTCAGCGGGGCGCCCAAGGTGCGCGCCATGGAGATTATCCGCGAGATTGAGGAAGTGCCGCGCGGCCCCTACGCGGGCTGCATCGGCTGGATGGGGCTGGACAAGGATGCCGTGCACCTCGACACGGGCATCACCATCCGCTCCATGTGGCATCGCAACGGGCGCGTCTACTGGCAGACGGGCGCCGGGCTCGTCTACGACTCCGAGCCCAAGTACGAGTGGATGGAATGCCGCAACAAGGGTCGCATCATCGACACCATTCTGGCAGACGAAGACTAACCCCTCCCCCCACCATGATTCTGTTCATCGACAACTACGATTCCTTCTCCTACAACATCGTCCAGTATTTCCAGATGACGGGGCGCGAGCCGCGCGTGCTCACCAACGACGACCCGCGCGTGCTGGAGGCCGCCGCAGACCCCGAGCTGGAGGCCGTGGTGCTCTCCCCCGGACCGAGCAACCCCGAGCACGCCGGCTACTGCCTGGAGTTCCTCGCGCGGCTGCCGAAGCACATCCCCGTGCTGGGCATCTGCCTGGGGCACCAGTGCCTCGGCGCCTTTGCCGGCTGCTCCGTGGAGCGCGGGCCCAAGGTCATGCACGGCAACACCAGCGACATTGTGCACGACGGCACGGGGCTGTACGCCGGCGTGCGCTGCCCCATGACCATCGGGCGCTACCACTCGCTCGTGGTCAAGGTGCCCGCCGAGCATCCGCTGCTGGAAGTCACCGCCCGCGATGAGGACGGCGAGGTGATGAGCCTGCGCTACAAAGACCGCCCCTGGGTGGGTGTGCAGTACCACCCCGAGAGCATCCTCACCACCGACGGGCTGCAGCTCATCGCCAATTTTCCCCACAACATTCTCTGAGACCATGAACACATTCTCCGCCATTCTCGACAAACTCGCCGACGGCTGCGACCTGAGCAACGCCGAGTGCACCGCCGCCTTCACCGCGCTGATGGACGGGCAACTGACGCCCGCGCAGAGCGCCGCCTTCCTCATCGCCCTGCGCGCCAAGGGCGAAACCGCCGCCGAAATGGCCGCCGCCGCCGAGGTTTGCCTCCAGCGCTGCCGCCGGGTGGAGGGCATCTCCGGCGAGTATCTCGACATCGTGGGCACGGGCGGCGACGGCAAGCACAGCTTCAACTGCTCCACCGTCAGCGCCCTCGTCATGGCCGGGCTGGGCTACCGCATCGTCAAGCACGGCAACCGCGCCGTCTCCTCCTCCAGCGGCGCCGCCGACGCACTGGAGAGCCTGGGCTACCCCCTGCATCTCGACCCCGAGGGCATTCGCGATTCGCTGCAACGCTGCGGCTTTGCCTTCTGCCTGGCGCCGGACTACCACCCCGGCTTCCGCCATGTCGTGCCCATCCGCCGCGAGCTGGGGGTGCGCACGCTCTTCAACCTCATGGGGCCCATGATCAACCCCTCGCGCCCCACACACATCATGATGGGTGTCGCCAAGCCCGAGATGGTGGAGCCCATCGCCCGCGTGCTCGCCTACGGCGGCTACCGCCGCGCGCTGGTGCTGCACGGGGCGGGGGGCTACGACGAGGGCACGGCCTTCGGCCCCATCCGCGCCAAACTGGTGGAGAAGGGCGAGCTGCGCGATGTCGCCTTCGACCCCGCCGACTACGGCTTCACGCCGCCTGCCGATGAGCGCGAGCTGGCGGTGGAGACGCCCGAGGAGGCGCGCCGCGCCGTGCTCGATGTGCTGCAAGGGCAGGGCAGCGCCGCCATGCGCGACATGGTGGCCATCAACGTGGCGCTGGCCATCCGGCTCATGGCGCCCGAGCACGACATGCAGTCCTGCGTGGCGCGCGCGCGCATGGCGGTCAGCCAAGGCGTGGGCATGCGCGCCGTCGCCCACTTCCCCCAAGCACCGCAAGCATGAACCTGCAACGCTTCATCGACGCCAAGCAGGAGGAACTGCGCGCCCTGCGGCAGCACATGCCGCAGCCGCTCCCCCTGCGCCGCCCCGACTTCCGCGCCGCGCTGCTCGAGCCGCCCCCGGCGGGCGAGCCCCTGCGCGTGATCGCCGAGTACAAGCGCCGCTCCCCCTCGCTGGGGCTCATCAACGAGAGCCTGAGCGCGGAGACGGTCGCGGCGCAGTACGCCGCCGGCGGGGCCAGCTGCATGAGCGTGCTCACCGAGGAGCGCTTCTTCGGCGGGCATGTGCGCGACCTGAGCGCCGCCGCCCCGGCGGGGCTGCCCCTGCTGCGCAAGGATTTTATCTTTGACGAGCTGCAGGTGCGCGCCACCTGGGCCACCCCCGCCGCCGCTCTGCTGCTCATCGTGGCGCTGACGCCGGATGTCGCCCGCCTGCGCGGGCTGCGCGAGCTGGCAGAAGAGCAGGGGCTGCACGCCGTGGTGGAGATTTTCACCGAGCGCGAGCTGGAGCTGGCGCGCGAGAGCGGCGCACGCATCGTGCAGGTCAACGCCCGCAACCTCGAAACCCTGCGCACCGACCGCCGCGCCGGCTTGCAGCTGGCGCGAGAAAAACGCCTGCCGGGCGAGTGCTGGATCGCCGCCAGCGCCATGCAGACACGCTCGCACCTTGACGAAGCCGCCGCCGCGGGCTACAATGCGGCGCTCGTGGGCACCGCGCTCATGCAGGGCGACTCGCCCCTGCACAACCTGCGCCGCCTCCTGCACCCCTAGAGCGGGTGCGCCTCCTCCCCCTCCTGAACACGCATCATGAAACGACACGACACCAGCCATCCCCCCTTCATCAAGGTCTGCGGTCAGACGCATCCCGCCTCGGTCGACTGCGCCGTGGCCTATGGGGCTCGCTATGTCGGCTTTGTCTTTCATGCGGGCAGCCCCCGCAGCGTGTCGCCCGAAACCGTCGCCGCCATCAACACCGCCCATGTCGGCCGCGTGGGCGTCTTTGTGCGTCAGGGCGCGGATGAGATTCTGCCCATCATGCAGCAGGCGCGGCTCGACTACGCCCAGCTGCACGGCGCCCAAAGCACGATCGATGCCAAACTCATCGGCCCCATGCGCGTCATCCGCGTGCTCTGGCCGGAGCAGGCGGAAAGCCTGCAAGCCCTGCAGGAGCAGATTGACGCGTGGGAACCCTACTGCGCCGCCTACCTGCTGGATGCGGGCAGCATGGGGCAGGGCGGCAGCGGGCGCCGATTGGCGCTTGCGGAGCTGGGGAGCCTGCGCTTCCCCCACCCGTGGATTCTGGCGGGCGGTCTGAGCGCCGAAAACCTGAGCGACACCCTGGCGCAGTGCCACCCCGACGGCATCGACCTCAACAGCGGCATCGAAATCGCCCCGGGCATCAAATCGGCAGACAAAATGCTCGCCGCCTTCACCGCTGTCTCCCGCGCCCACAGCTGACGAGGCGATGAGCCCCCGCACAGGGGTGACTGCGGCATCCGAGCCCGGTCACTTCTTCTTTCCCTGTGTTTGTTCGGCGGGCGCTTCCCGAAGGGTTGCTTTCGCTGTCTGTGCCGCTGCCAAGGCGCAGGAAGGACAACGATTCTGCTGTGCGTTTGGTCCTCCATCCGCATTTCATCAAAAAAGCACCGAAGCAGGGAAAGAAAATGCTTTCAGTGAGCCTGCGCCGCGCGATTCGTGCAGGAACATGGGGGCGATGAAGAGCTGCGTGCGCCCGTCCGGCAGGGTGCCGACGGTGTGCGCATCCCCAATTTGCGGTATCATATCTTGCCCATAGCCCGGAGCTTATACTATTACGGGTGCCCCCCCGCGCGTCAGGGGCAGGTAACAGCTCGCCGTATGCTGACACAGGCTGCCGGAGGGTTTCCCCGCGGGCGTTTTGTCCTTGAAGGGCTCGCGCCGCCTGTGCTAGACTCGCGCAATGAGTGCAGATCCCACCCCCCGCAGCATGCGAAAAAAGTGCGTCCGCTTCTTCCTCTGTCTCGGCGGCGCGGTGCTGGCTTTGGCCTTGGGTGTCGCGGGCTGTTATGTCTGGCTGTTCGGCTGGACATGGCGGAGTTTACCCGACTTTCACGCGAGCTGGACACCTGCGGAACGCAGCGCGCTCACCGCGTTTCAGCGCGACCTGCATCAGCTGTTCGAGAGCGAGCTGGCTTCTCTGGCCGAGGATCTGGAGGATGTTGATATCGGGTCGGATCGCGGTGAATGGAAGAGTCTTCGGGATGGGCTGAACGCCATTTTTGATCGACGGGACATCCTGTCCGACATCAGCGCGCAGCTGCGGCGGGCGGCAGGCACGGGGCAGGCGGCAGAGCAACCCGCCAGCTTCAACTTCAAGCTTCGCACCGGGATACGCCTTGAGAATATCACTCTCGCCTTCATGGCGGCGCGTCTGGGCAGTCTGGGGGCTTTGGAGGCTCTGGTGGCTCATGGGGCTGACCCCAATGCCCTCTTCGCGGTGTGCGCGCCCGACGGCTCGCAGTTGCCGGGCGACACGCCGCTGACCCCGGTGATCAATGGTCGCTTCCTCATGCAGCGGAAGATTTCCTGGGCTGAGCGGCGCCGGACTGCTGATGTCCTGCTGCAGCATGGTGCCGGACCGGACGGCGAGAGTCGCCGTCGCCTCATCGCCCTTGCCTGTGATCTGCCGATGGTGCTGGGGGATGCGGATGCGGAGCAGGTGTGGCTCTGGGCGCTTGATCGCGGTATCCCCATGGGCGTGCGGGATCTCTGTGCCATGGTCGGTGAAGAGGCTGTCGACCCTGTGCTGGAGCGCGTGCTGCGCGAGAAGCTGGTGGATCTCAATGATACCGGCGGGAATCAAACGGTGTTGCAGAGCCTTGTGCTGGCGATGAGCCGTGGCGATGCGGAGGAAGCGGCGGTATTTGAGCGTCTGGAGCGGCGGCTCGACTTGCTGCTGGCTGCCGGAGCCCGCCCCGAGCGGATTCCCCGATCGGCGGAGCCTCGCCGCCCCGATGAAAGCCAAGAAGCTTTTGAAGCCCGTTATGAGGGTGAGCCCAGTACCGCCATCGAGTGCGCCGAGTTTTCGCTGGAGGCAGCCGAGGAGCCGGAGCTCCGGGAGCGCTGGCAGCGCGTGCTGGAGAAACTCCGCGCCGCCGCTGCCCGCAGCGCGGATGCCACCCCCGCCACGCCCTCCTGACCGCAGGGGCGGAGC
>JBJEVL010000207.1:0-2043 GCA_051884335.1 Akkermansia sp.
AGGGTAGGGGGCAGCTTGGGTATCTGCCGCCGCCGCCGCCGCAGGCGCGTCGGGGGGCATGAACACCCGCGGCACGGCCCAGAGGAGCAGCGCCGGGACGGCAAACAGCGGCAGAACCCGGGAAACGCGCATCAGAAGCTGAGCGTGCAGCCCGCGTGGACACTAGTGCCGGCGTTGAGCAGGCTGTCCGCATCCGATACCCACGAAGGATCTGCCACGAAACGCTGGTTGGTGAGGTTCTCCACGCGCAGGTGCAGCTTCAGGTGCTCGCTGACCGTGTAGTGGGCGTACCAACGCAGGATGTAGTAGGAATCCTGCCGCTTGCTGTTCCAATCCGTGCGCCCGACGGCGGCACTCAGCCCCACGCCGGTGGTGAAGCGCTCCGTGGGGCTGGTGTGGATATCGCCTGCCCACACCTGCCGCGCCGTTTCCGCCAGCTGTTTGTCGCCGGACTTGGGTTGCGTCAGCGTGTAGGAGAGGTTGTAGCCCGTGTTCCACGCGCGCTCCCAAGTGCCGCGCAGCGCCAGCTCGACACCCTGGGCGGTGCTGTGCCCTCGCTCATTGATGTAGGAAGTCCCGTCGGCTCGGTAATCATTGATGATGCGATCCTCCAGCCGCGTCCAGAACAGGGTGACCGAAGCGCAGTGGTCGCGCAGGTACTCCTGCTCGAAGCCCGCATCGACCGTCAGGTTCTTTTCGGGATCAAGGTTGGGATTGCCGTAGTAGGGACCCCAGGGACCGACATAGGTGCTGTTGCTGCGTTGGAACGAAGTGGGTGTGCGGTATCCCTTCCCGATGCTGCCGAAGAGTCGGCTGCGATCGCGGTTGAAGCGGTAAGAGCTTGCGGCGCGCGCCGTCGGCAGCCCCGAAAAGACGCTGCTCTGATCCCAGCGCAGTGCCAGGCTGTTTTCCCACCCTTTGCGCGGGCTGTAGACATGCTCGGCAAAGAAGGCGTACACGTTTTCCAGACTGCGGCTGTTGTTGCGTGTGGACTGCCCATCGTTGGAGGTGAACAGGTTGCGGTTCCACGCCAGCCCGCCCGTGCTGCGGTGATGCTCATTCCAACGGTAGGCATTGCGCCACTCTACCTGCACATTGCGGAGGTTTTGGGTGTAGGGCGAAGGCAGGCTGCTGTCGCCGCCGTAGTAGCCCGCCATCAGGCTCGTGCTGTAGCGCGTGTTGACCTTCGTCTCGACCTTGCCCGTCAGCAGGTTGCTGATGAACACATAGGGGGAGACAGCGTTATTGCTCAGGTATTCGTAGTCGGCATCCTCGCGGCGGTAGGTGAGAGTGACATCGGCAGATTCATTGAGCGCATAGTCCAGGCGCAGGGCTTCTGCCCAGTTGGCGTAGCGTCCGGCATGTTTGATCCGAACACCACCGTTGCCGACTGTCTCCATATCATTGTTGGTGTGCTCATAGGTCGCGGAGAGGAAGTAGGCCAGCTTGCCCACCTCGCCCTGCGCGGTGAGATTGCCGATGTAGCTGTCGTGGCTGCCGCCCTCGTTGAAGAGCGTCAGGCTCGGCTTGCCCGCGCCCTTGGGAGTCTGCATGTACAGCACACCCGCCATGCAGCCGCCGCCGTAGGTGGCAGCCTCTGCTCCGCGCAGCAGCTCCAGCGTGCCTACATCAAAGGTGTTGGCGCGCGCCAGCACATTGCTCGTCACCAGCCCGTTGCCCGAGCCGGAGCTGAGGCGCATGCCGTCGAGCATGGTCTGCGTGTAAGCATCGCCCTTCATGCCGCGCACCACCAGGTAGGAGATATTACCCCGCTGGTCAATGCCGCCGCCGGGCATCACATAGACCCCGGGCACCTGTGTCGTCAGCGCATCGGACACATTGTAGAGCTGCTGCGTGTCGCGCAGCTCGGCGGGGTTGAGGACGGTGACGGAGACGCCCGTGTCGTTGTAGGGCACGGCTTGTCCGCCGTGTGCCGAGACGGTGACGGGAGCGAGCTCCGTTTCGATTTCCGCCTGAGGCTCGTTCTGAGCCCAGGCGCAGGAGCCTGCCGCAGAGCAGCCGGAGGCTCCCGCGGAGGAACCG
>JBJEVL010000208.1:0-8439 GCA_051884335.1 Akkermansia sp.
GAGGGTGCAGCGCAGGTGGTCGCTCCCCTTCCCGGCAGCGGCGCGCACCAACGCCTTCCACGCCGTGCGCACCATGGGGTCTTTCACGGCATCGCCTGTGAGCTCCCAGCCCGCCGCAGCGGGCAGTTTCGTGCGCCCCTCCTCCCACTGCACGCGGCTCGGGAAAGGCAGCAACGCGGCGGGTGCCTGCTGCTCCGCTTCCAGCGGATGGGGCGAGACCCATTCGGCCGATGACCACGGACCCGCCAACAGGGCGACAAGGATGAGCAGTTGTTTTAGCATGTCGTGAGGTGCTTCAAAGTCCTTCGTGTTCCTGAATCAGCTCCAGAAAAACCTGCAACCAGCGGCGGTTGACGCGCGCGCCGATTCCCTTGAGCCGCAGGGCGCCTTCGATGGTGGTGGGTTTGACGGTGGCGAGCGCGCGCAGTGCCTCCGAATGCAGCACGCGGTAGGCCGGCACGCGGCATTCGGCGGCGATGTCGCGGCGCTGTTCGCAGAGCCGCTCGTAGAGCGCCTTGTCGAGCTTCGCCGTCATGCTCTCCACCAGGGCTTGCACCCGCTTGCGCCGCGCCGCCTCGGGAGCGCGCGGAGCCCGAGCCCAGCCCCGGCGCGAGAGTTTTGCCTCGGCGCGCCCCAGCATCACCGCCTCGCCCGCCGCGCTCAGCGCCAGCAGGGGGTACTCCTCGCCCGTGGTCATCACCAGACCGCCCTTGTGCAGGGCGCGGAAAAGCGCTTTCACCTTGGTCTCACTCATCTCGCGCAGCAGGCCGAAGGTGGAGAGTGAGGAAAGGTGCGGATGTGCTGCCACACTCGGCGCCGCGCGCAGCATGTCGATGATTTTGCCGCGTCCGTAGATACCCTCCCACACACCGTCGGCGCGGCGACGCCCGGCGCGCGCCACGCCCGAGAGCGCCTTGCGCACCGTCAGCAGCTCCTCGCCCTCCAACACCACCGCCTCCTCATCCTCCTCCGGGCAGCAGCCGTCGCAGTGGCCGCAGGGCTCGCTGCCCGTCTCGCCGAAGTAGTTGAGAATCCACTGCTGGCGGCAGCCGCCGGAATAGGCGTAGCGCGTGATCGCCTCAATCTTGCGATGATCGCGCAGCGCCTTCTCCTCCAGCTCCTCCCAGGGGATGTCCAGCGCGTCGAAGCTGCTCTCCGGGTGCAGCACCCGCGTCCCTCGCACCAGGCTTCCCGCGACATCAAAGCGCTCGATGGCGCCCGCCCGCGCCAGGATGCCCAGCCCCGTGCTCACCGCCATGGGATTGGCATCCTTGCCCAGCGCGTCGCACATGGCATCAGCCGAGAGCTGCAGCTCGTGCGTGCCGTAATGGCAGTTGCGGCAGAGGAAGGCGTAGAGCAGGCGCAGCAGCGGGCGCGGTGGGTTGCTGCCCTCGTAGAAAAACTCCTGCGTCTTAAGGTCGGCGTGGTTGAAGAGCAGCTCGCAGACAGCGGGCTCGCCGTCGCGTCCCGCGCGCCCCGCCTCCTGGTAGTAGGCCTCCACGCTGCCGGGAATCTCAAAGTGGATGACAAAGCGGACATCGGCGCGGTCGATGCCCATGCCGAAGGCGTTGGTCGCCACCGCCACATCCGCGCGGCGCGAGATAAAATCCTCCTGCGATTGGGAACGCTCCTCGTCCGTCATCCCGGCGTGGTAGGCCACGGCTCTGATGCCGCGCCCGCGCAGCTCCTCGTACACCAGCATGACATTTTTGCGCGTGGAGCAGTAGATGATGCCCTGCCCCCACTGCGCCACGGTTTTGGCGATACGCTCGAACTTGTCGGCGCGCTTCCCGCAGGGCACCACGCGGAAATCGAGGTTGTCGCGCGCAAAGCCGCTGATGACAACGGCGGGCTCGCGCAGTTGCAGGGTGCTCACAATATCCTGCCGCACGGCTTCGGTGGCGGTGGCGGTCAGCGCCATCGTCTGCGGAAAGCCCAGCGCCTCACGCGCGCGCCCCAGCCGCAGGTAATCGGGGCGGAAATCATGTCCCCACTGGCTCAGGCAGTGCGCCTCGTCCACCGCCAGCAGGGCGATGGGCCACTCGCTCAGCGCGCGCATGAAGCCCTCCTGCGCGAAACGCTCGGGCGCCACATAGAGAATCTTCAGCTCGCCCGCGCGCAAGCCAGCCATCACCTGCCGATACTCCTCCGTCCCCAGCGAGGAGTTGATGGCGGCGGCGGGAATCCCGCGCGCCTGCAGGGCATCCACCTGATCCTTCATCAGCGCGATGAGGGGAGACACCACCACCGTCAGCCCCGCGCGGCAGAGCGCAGGCAGCTGGTAGCAGAGCGATTTGCCGCCGCCCGTGGGCATGATGGCCAGCGTGTCGCGCCCCTCCATGGCGGCGCGCACCACCTCCTCCTGCCCGGGGCGCAAGCGCTCGAAGCCGAAGAAGTTGTGCAGCGCCTGCTGCAGCTCGGGATAGGACGGAGACTCGGGCATGTGCGGCTATTCTAGCGCATACGCCCCCGCACGGCAAGCATGGATTGGCGCACAAGCGCAGCAAGGACAGCGCCGCAGGCTCCCGCCCGGCAAACACAGCCGCGCGCCGCCCGACAGCAGGCATCGGGCAGCGCGCGGGGGGAAAAACGAAATGGCGGCTCAGGGCAGCTCGAGGGATTCCCCGGCCGGCAGGGCAGCCTCTTTTTCCGCCGTGTCGGCGGCAGCCTCCTCGGGAGTCTCCTCCTCCTCGGGCTGCGCGGTCGCGGCTTCCTTGGCGGCCTTCGCCTCCGCATCGGCCTCGCTCAACAGCGCGTCCAGCTCGCAGCGGGCGGGCGGCTCGGCAAAGAGGGCAATCGTGTTGCGGTAGGCTTCCAGGCGTTTCTCGGAGAAGATGAGGGAGTACGCGCGGCTGTCGCGCTTGGCGTAAGCCGCCGCGGTCACCTCCGCGAGCTGCTGCGCAGTCTTTCCCTTGACTTGGGGGGCGGTGTCGGCACCGAGCCGCAGCAGCAGACGCACCACGTCGTCGTTGCCGCGCAGGGCGGCGAGCATCAGCGGCGTGTACCCGGCGTTCTCGAGGCTGTTGATGTCGGCGCCCGCCTGCACCAGCAGGGTGGCGGAGAGGGGCAGCCCGCTCCACGCCGCCCAGTGCAGCGCGGTGAAGCCGTCCTTATCCCGGGCAGAGACATCCACTCCCGGCACGGCCAGCAGCTTGCGGAGGAAGAGGGAGCGGTCGGCATCCTTGGCGCGGGCGAGCGCAGGGTTGTTGTAGTGGGCGTACACGGTCCACATGAGCGGGGTGCGCCCTTCCTTGTCGGCGGCGTTGATGAAGCCGGCGTCTCCTTCCAGCCCTTTGCGGAGGGATTTGTCAAAGGCGGATGCGTCGTTGTTGCGCACGAGCGAGACGAGGGTTTCGATGGGCGAGACCGCCTCAAAGGGTTTCATGGCCAGCTTGCAGGCGGCGCCCAAACCACCCATCACGACAATCAGCTTGAGCATATCGGCGATGATGGGCCACCAGCGCGTTTTGTTCTTTTGTTGTTCAGACATCGTGGGCTCGGGGGGTTAGGAGTGTTCTTCGGTCAGCTCGTCCACCATGGCTTGTTCCTCGGCTGCTTCCTCGGCCTGCTCATCGGCGGCAGCGGCTTCCTCCGGGTGGTCGGAGACGAAGGAGTCTTTGGTCAGGATGATGGCAAGCGGCGAGATAATGGCCATGATGAGGTAGATGGTCCACATACCCTCGGGGCTGCCCCAGAAAGCGGTGTGCCCCGTGTCCATCTTGGCGGCAATGCCGTCGTAGCACATGTAGGAGACAAGCAGCCCGCCGATGACGCCGTTGATGGGCTTGGCGATGAACATGGGCAGCGCCGAGAGGCTCATGTAGGAAGCCACCTTGTCCTTGGGCGCCACGCGCGCCACATACTCGGAGAAGCGCGGGGAGAAGAGCAACTCACCGAAGGCAAAGATGATGATTTGCAGGAAGATGGCGACGAAATACGCCTGCCCCAGGGTGTCGATGCCCGGGAAGATGAAGTACCACTCCGCCGGCACGGCCATGAGGATGAGCGAACAGGCAGAGATGGACATCCCCACGATCATGAGCTTGACGGTGCTGAAGCGCGTGACGATGGGGATGAGCACGATGAGCCCCGTGATGATGATGAAGGGGTTGAGGCTGTTCATGAAGCCCAGCTGGAAGTCATCGCCGATGGTGCGCGTGTAGTACTGCGGCATGACGAGGAATTGCAGGGTGAACACCAAGCGCACGCCCAGCGTGAGCACCAGGAAGACCACGAGTTTTTGGAAGGCGCGCTCGCGGGCGACCTGCCCGATGAGCTCCAGCGGGCGCCGCACGCTTTGCTTGCTGCGGTCGATGCGCTCTTCGGGCACGGCGTAGGCGTCTTCGTTCACAAAGCGTGTGAAGATGAAGGCCAGCACTTCGTAGGCCGTGCCGAGGTTGACCACCCAGTAGAGCCCCTCGACATCGCCTTTCCACGCCATGAGCGAGTCGACGATACCGGCGCCTGCCAGCAGGGCGCCGATGTTCATGAAGAGGTAGTAGAAGTTGAACCCCGTGGGGCGGGCGCGCAGGGTGGTGAAGCGGCGGATGGAGGTGGAGATGCAGGGCCCCATGAAGGCCGAGCCGAACGCCATGGTGCCGATGCCGAGCATGACGATGACCTGCGCCCACTCGGGGGTGAGCCCCAGCACGGAGACGCCGAAGTCTCGCCCCATGCCCATGAGCAGGCGCCCTGCAATGAGAACACCGAAGCCGATGGTGTAGGTTTTGCGCAGGCCGATGATGTCGCAAATGGTGCCCACCGCAAAGGCAAAGAGCGAGAGGAAGAGCGTATACATGCCGACCCAGTAGGCGGCGTTGGCATCGCTGAACCCGCAGTATTTGCCCAGGAAGAGGGTGAAGACGATGATGAGGGTGAAGTAGGCGAGCCCGTCGAAGAACTGGATGAAGTTGGTGAACCAGAAGTCGCGCCCGCACTCGCGCAGCACCCCGAACTCGGAAAAGTAACGAAGGATGGGATTTTGTGTGGCCTTGCTCATGAATCCGTAGTGTCCGGGGGGTGAATCAGGCTTCGAGCACCGCGCCCTTGGCGGCGTTGGCGGCGAGTTTGCGATAGCGCTTGAGCCACTTGCCGGCGATGTCCTGCATGGTGGGTTTCCACACGGCTCGGCGGGCGGCGATTTCCTCATCGCTCAGCTCGGCGCAGATGCGGCGGGCGGGGATGTCGATGCTGATGATGTCGCCGTCGTGCAGCAGGCCGATGAGCCCGCCCTCGGCGGCCTCGGGCGAGACATGGCCGATGCAGGCGCCGTGCGTCGCGCCGGAGAAGCGTCCGTCCGTGATGAGCGCCACGCTGCTGCCCAGGCCCTTGCCCATGATGTAGCTGGTGGGGGCGAGCATTTCCTGCATGCCGGGGCCGCCCTTGGGGCCTTCGTTTCGGATGACGACCACGTCGCCCGCTTTCACCTTGTCGGCCAGAATGCCCTCGCAGGCGGCCTCCTGGCTCTCGAAGATGACGGCGGGGCCGCGGTGCACCATCATCTCGGGCAGCACGCCGGCCTTTTTCACGATGGCGCCCTGCTCGGCCAGGTTGCCGAAGAGGACGGCCAGCCCGCCGTCGGCGGAATAGGGATGGTCGATGGTGCGGATGACGCGCTCATCCTGCGTGTGCAGCCCCTCGATCTGCTGCCCGAGGGTCTTGCCGCTGACGGTGGGGGTGTCGGTGTTGAGCGCGCCGGGGATGCGGTTGATTTCCGCGAGAATGGTCATGATGCCGCCCGCGCGCAGCACGTCGTGCATGTGCCAGTGCGAGCTGGGCGCTACCTTGCAGATGTTGGGGGTGCGCTTGGAGATGTCGTCGATGCGGTGCAGGTCATAGTTGAGCCCGGCCTCGGCGGCAAAAGCGAGGGTGTGCAGCACGGTGTTGCTGGAGCCGCCCATGGCCATATCGCAGGTAAAGACGTTGTCGATGCTCTTCTCCGTGACGAGGTCGCGGGGCAGAGGACCGCCCTGCAGAGCCATCTCGACCGCGCGGCGGGCAGCGGCGCGCCAGAGCTCCTTGCGCTCCTCGGAGAGGGCGAGCAACGTGCCGTTGCCGGGCAGCGCGAGCCCGAGCACCTCGCAGAGGCAGTTCATGGAATTGGCGGTGAACATGCCCGAGCAGGAGCCGGCGCCGGGGCAGGCGCGGCACTCGACCTCGTGCAGCTCTTCCTCGCTGATTTTGCCGGCGGTGCAGGCGGCGACGGCTTCAAAGACGCTGTTGAGGTCGAGATCCTCGCCGTGCAGTCCCTTACCCACTGCCATGGGGCCGCCGCTGCAGAAGATGGTGGGAATGTTGCAGCGCAGCGCGCCCATGACCATGCCCGGCACAATTTTGTCGCAGTTGGGGATGCAGATGCAGGCGTCGAAGGCGTGGGCGGAGAGCATGGTCTCCACGCTGTCGGCAATCAGCTCGCGGCTGGCCAGCGAGTATTTCATGCCCTGGTGCGCCATGGCAATGCCGTCGCACACGCCGATGAGGTTGAACTCGATGGGGGTACCCCCGGCTTTGCGAACTTCCTCTTTAATGAGCTGCGCGACCTTGTTGAGGTGCACATGCCCCGGAATAACCTCGTTGAACGAGTTGCAGATGGCGATGAAAGGCTTTCTGATGTCTTCATCCGTCATCCCCGTAGCGCGCATGAGGCTGCGATGCGGTGCGCGCTGGATGCCGGCTTTGGTACGATCCGATAACATAGCTCGCGCAGTATAGCACAATGACTTGCGCAAAGCGAGCAGAAAAAATTCGCGCGCCCTGCCCTGCCACGCTTCCCGCTCAACGAGCGAAGGGAACACTGCGCTTCCCGGCCCGCTCCCCCTGCGGGGTCATGTGTTCGAATCCTTTTTGTTGAGCGAGCGGGCATCATATCCGCGCGCTATACAGAAGCTGCATTGTGAGCGGCACCACAGATCTGCGTATTAAAATAGTGTTTCGGAAGATATCCCACACTAAGATTGAGCTTCGCTGATTATAATGGATATAATACATTGCTTCCTATTTCGTTCGACTAAAATGACGTAAAGGCCATGTACCTATCTATCGCGACTACAAAATCAAGCGACGTTATAATAATGTGAATAATTGCACATATCAAACAACATCCATAGCATCTACCGCGAATCGACTTCTACACCTATCCTGTAAATCAGCAACAAACAAAGCTACAGAAATATCGTCTCCCCAGATCTTGAAAATATTCTTCAATAAATTGCCCCGTTTCACATTAATCATCTTCACGGTGTTGGAAGATGAAGGAGCATCATCCTATATCGGCTCAATGTTTTCTGCATATTCATAAATTAACTCAAAAAAACTTATATTAGCAATAAGTATAATTGGAGTTAGCATCTACGCCTCCAGCTCCACCTCGCATCCCTAAATCAAGGTAGTGTTTTTCCACCTCACGCGCAACATCGGAAGTATCTGATTTAGCATATATCCATCATGAGTTGTCTTTGTCCACCTTATGATCGCGAATAGTCTACTCTCAATATCGCAAGTGATGTCAACGCCAAAAATCGGGATAAAATTAACTTATGCTATTGTTTATATGATTATTGAACTCTTTGATAATATTTTTACTTGTCATAATTTCAAAAACCATCAGTATTCTATGCAGATATAGCACTGATCCCCAAAATACCATAATTCGCGTCATTCTTACCCCACCCCGCTCAGAACCATTTATTTCGTGGAGACTCCCCTACCAGCAACGCAAGCACATTAAATGTATTGAGGATGGCTTGAATGGTGATGGGAAGGGTAAGGCTGCGGGCTTTTTGAGGATGTTGTAGAGGAAACCGCGGAAACTGACTTCTTCGGTGAAAGTGGCTATGAGAGCCGCGGAACAGGCGAGGATCATTTGCCCTGCGGGCGGACCCAGTTGCAGCATCTCGCCACATCCTGCGAGGCGGGATCAGAAGCTGACGCGGGGAGGGTAATGCCAAGATTGAAGTAGGCGCAAAGACCGTTGCCGAGGAAGATGAGCAGCAACCCCAACAGCGTGTACAGGACGAAAGCCAAGGCCGCAGTCGCTTCTCCAGTGCTTTCTGCAGAAGCGCAAGAGGGATGAGCATCGGCACATAGAATGAGCACCGTACTTTTGTGCCTAAAAGGAGCTCATGGGAATATTCATGATAGCACATGCTGCTCCGACACAAGTTGAATGTTACCATCCATCTCAACTCGGTACAGTAATTCCCTGATGTGAGGACTTCCTTTATCATGACGACACCCATTGTAGTCAAATACATAACCTTCCAAAATACAGGCAACAATTGGAGTGTAGCCCTTCTCGTATGCCGCCTTTGCAAAAGGCTTAGCACTTATGTACAACGCCTGACAAGAATCGGGACCTGTTGAGTAGTAGGGCATCGCCAATGCTTTCTCTGAAACAAATGCACGGGCCTCATCATTCCAAGCCATTTGCAGAAATTCCAT